>RFQK01000023.1 GCA_009925045.1 Methylococcaceae bacterium | reverse complement strand
AGTTAGTGTTCATCTGTTCTCCGGGTAATCCTACCGGGGCTGTCGCGGATCTGGCCAGTCACCGGCAATTGCTCTATCTGGCGGAGCGCCATGATTTCATCATTGCTTCCGACGAGTGCTATACCGAATTATATGATGACGAAGCCCAGCCACCACAGGGGTTATTACAAAGTGCTTGGACCTTGGGGTATTCGTCTTTTAAACGCTGTGTGATTTTTCAGAGTTTGTCCAAGCGCTCAAATGCGCCAGGCTTGCGATCGGGCTTTGTGGCCGGGGATGCCGAGGTTTTGAAAGCCTATCTGCAATATCGCACCTATCATGGTTGTCCAATGCCGGTGCCTACGCAGTATGCCAGCATAGCTGCCTGGCAAGATGAAAATCATGTGTATCAGAATCGTCAGCTTTATCGTGATAAATTCACAGCCTTTATTAAAGTGCTACAGGATGTTTGTGAAGTCCAGCGTCCGCCTGCGAGCTTTTATATCTGGTTAAAGACGCCGGGCTCGGATACTGATTTTGCCCGCGACTTATTTGCTCAGCAAAACGTGACGGTTTTGCCCGGAAGTTATTTGTCACGCGAAGCACAGGGTCTGAATCCAGGTGCTGGCTATGTCCGGATCGCTTTGGTGGCGTCTGTCGAAGAATGTGTGGAAGCTGCTGAACGTATTAAATTTTTTATTAACTCGTTAACCTAAAAACTGTCATGTCAAATCTTGAAAATACCATTAATCTGGCCTTTGAAAATCGTGCCGAAATCAGTCCATCGAGTGTTTCTGCTGAAGTGCGGGAAGCGGTTGCTGAGTCTTTGCGTTTATTAGATAAAGGTGAGTTACGCGTTGCCGAGAAAAAAGACGGTGAATGGGTGACGAATCAATGGCTAAAAAAAGCGGTGTTACTGTCATTTCGCATCAACGAAAACAAAGTCATCGAAAGCGGTGACGTTCGTTATTACGACAAAGTGCCAACCAAATTTGGTCAATATTCAGAAGCTGATTTTGCTGAAGCAGGGGTGCGTGTGGTGCCGAATGCGGTGGCTCGCTATGGCTCCTATGTGGCGCCAGGCGCCATTCTGATGCCTTCTTACGTCAATATTGGCGCTTACGTGGACAGTGGTACCATGGTAGATACATGGGTAACAGTAGGTTCTTGTGCTCAAATTGGTAAAAACGTGCATTTGTCAGGTGGTGTAGGGATTGGTGGTGTGCTGGAGCCGTTGCAAGCGAATCCCACCATCATCGGTGATAACTGCTTTATTGGGGCGCGTTCAGAAATTGTTGAAGGTGTGATTGTTGAAGACAATTGCGTCGTTTCTATGGGTGTTTACATTGGTCAGAGCACCAAGATTTTTAATCGTATGACCGGCGAAGTGAGTTACGGTCGTATCCCCGCTGGTTCGGTGGTTGTTTCAGGTAACCTGCCGTCTAAAGACGGAAGTCACAGTTTGTATTGTGCGGTAATCATCAAGCAGGTGGATGAAAAAACCCGCAGCAAAACCGGAATCAACGAGTTATTGCGCGATTAATGTTAGCCAAGGGCTGGCGCCTTGTGCGTCAGTCCTGTTTTCTTGACGCCGCGAGGTCCGGGTGTCGATTTTTAGTTTTCATCACCAGGAGCGACCTATGTCAGAAAATATTTCCAATAACGCGTTAATTTTGGCTATTTTGTCATTAAACAGCGAAATTGCTATCCAACAAGATTACTTGGAATCTGGCGAAGTGCCAGAGAATGAAGTGGAAGACGAGCAAGATGTGTTGGCGGATCTTGAGCAGGCTTTTATGGAGTTTGTCGATTTCTACAAAGCCCGTACCAAGCAAGATAAAACCCTGCCTTCAATTGAAGAATTGCTGTCAGGACAAGATTAAGCTTGCATGATTGTTTACGGCATCAAAAACTGCGATAGCGTGAAAAAATGTCGGGCTTATTTGCAGCAAAAGCAAATTAACTACGTTTTTCATGATTATCGCAGTGATGGCATCACGGTTGAGCTGGTTAAGCGTTTTCTGGATGAGTTGGGTGCTGAAAAAGTCTTGAATAAACGTGGCACCAGTTGGCGCCAGTTGCCTGAACAGCTCAAACAACAGGCGGATTCCGATGGCTTAGTGGACGTGTTGCTGGGAATGCCGACTTTGATTAAACGTCCGATTATCGATGACGGTCAGCACTTGACAGCAGGTTTTGACCCGCAACGCTGGGATGAACTCGGATGACAGCAACACTGGAATTGTTAAAAGAACTGATCAGACGCCCTTCGGTAACGCCTGAAGGCATACCGATGTGGTGCCTACCGGTCCTTTGGCGGCTTGGAGCAGTCCGCCGTTTGAGCCCAGTATTCGTGATGGCAAGCTATACGGGCGCGGTGCTGCTGATATGAAAGGTGGTATTGCCGCTTTTGTTACCGCCCTGGAGCGATTTCTTGAGCAGCATCCTCAACATCAGGGGTCGATCGCGATTATGCTGACCAGCGATGAAGAAGGTATTGCCACCAATGGTGTTGTTAAAGTGGTTGAAGTCTTGCAACAACGTCAGGAAAAAATTGACTGGTGTCTGGTCGGCGAACCTTCCAGCAGTCAACGCATAGGGGATGTGATTCGTGTAGGTCGTCGCGGATCTTTAAACGGCCATTTACGCGTCATAGGCATTCAGGGGCATGTGGCCTATCCTGATCTGGCTGATAATCCTATTCATCGTCTGGCGCCGGCTTTGGCTGCATTAACCGCAGAAGTCTGGGATAACGGCAATGCTTTTTTTCCGCCGACGCGTTTGCAAGTGTCTAATATCAACGGTGGTGCCGGTGCGGAAAACATTATTCCCGGCGATGTCGAAGTCTTGTTCAATCTGCGCTTCAGTACCGAACTGAACGAGGCTGTGATTAAACAGCGTGTCCATGCCATTTTGGACCGTTTTGATTTGCAGTATGAATTGCAATGGCGCTTGTCGGGCAATCCCTTTCTGACGGCTCAGGGTGAACTCATTGATGCGACCCATGCCGCGATTAAGCAGGTCTGCAATATTGAAACTCTGGATGATACCGGTGGTGGAACGTCTGATGGCCGCTTTATTGCACCGACCGGTGCTCAGGTGGTTGAATTGGGGCCACTGAATGCGTCGATTCATAAAGTGAATGAGCACATTGGCTTGGAAGAATTAGAGACTTTAAGTCAGGTGTACGAACAGATTTTGATCAATCTTCTGGCCTGAAGCCCAGGCACAAAAAAGCCGGTATCAAACCGGCTTTTTTACAGGTAAAACCTTAAGGCTTAGGCCAGAGCGCGCAATCTGTTGTTCAGTCTGCTTTTGCTACGAGCTGCTTTGTTTTTATGAATAATGCCTTTGTTAACAGCAGAATCAATAACAGGAACAGCGGCTTTGAATGCAGCTTGTGCTTGCTCTTTATCGCCTGCTCTGACAGCTGCGATCACTTTTTTAATGAAAGTGCGAAGGTTGCTGCGCTGTCCAGCATTGCGAATACGGCTTTGCTCGGCCTGACGGGCTCTTTTTTTAGCTTGTGGTGAATTAGCCATAATCAGAAATCTTTTTGTAAATTTAGAAACCGCGCATTATCTTTCGCGATGATATGATTGTCAACCAATAACTTAAGCAGTGGTTACAATTTTGAGTCAAAGCCTGGTTAAATCTTCGCTGGTCGTTGCTGTCATGACGCTGATATCACGCCTGATGGGCTTTGCACGGGATGTCGTGATTGCCAACTTATTGGGTGTTAATGCCGCAACTGATGCGTTTTTTGTGGCATTTCGCATTCCCAACTTCTTAAGAAGATTGTTCGCTGAAGGTGCCTTCGCAAATGCATTTGTACCCACGCTGACCAAACTGGATGATCAAGCAGAGGCTGATAGTTTACAAGATTTTATTGATCGCAGCGCCGGAAGTTTAAGTCTGGTTTTGCTTTTAATCACGCTAATGGGGGTGCTGCTGGCGCCTGTATTGATCGTTTTGTTTGCGCCTGGTTTTATCTGGCAAGGTGGTCAGTATGCGCTATCGATTCAGTTTTTACAGATTACCTTGCCGTATTTGCTGTTCATCACCCTGACCGCATTGGCTGGCAGCATTTTGAATGCCAGAGGGCGGTTTGCGGTTCCGGCTTTGACACCAGTGGTATTAAATCTGGTTTTGATTCTGGCTACGATTTATTGGGCTCCGCTGATGGCTGAACCGGTGACGGCTTTAGCCTGGGGGGTCTTGCTGGCCGGTATTCTGCAATTCGTATTGCAGTTTCCTGCATTGATGCATGCGGGGCTTATGCCGCGTCCACGCTTGGGTTTTTCTGATCCTGAGGTCCGACGTATGCTTCAGTCTATGCCATCGGCTATTTTTGGGGTTTCTGTGGTGCAGATTAATCTGCTGGTCGATACCGTATTTGCGTCTTTTTTACCGACAGGCAGTATCTCTTGGCTATATTACTCGGATCGTCTGGTTGAATTTCCCTTGGGAATGTTAGGTGGTACGCTGGCAGCAGTGATTTTACCGCGTCTGGCTAATCATCATCTGCTGGATGATCAGGCGGGGTTTTCCAGGAGCCTGGATTGGGGGTTGAAATGGGTGGTATTGCTTGGGCTGCCTGCCAGTATTGGCTTGAGCCTGTTGTCTGAAGCCATTCTGGCGAGCTTGTTTCAGCATCAGGCCTTTACTGCCAGTGATACCTTCATGGCAAGTCGCAGTTTGACAGCCTTTGCGAGCGGTTTATTAGGCTTTGTGATGATCAAAATTCTGGTACCTGGTTTTACCGCCCGACATGACACCCAAACCCCTTTACGTTTGGGTTATTACTCGATGTTAGCTAACCTGATTTTCAATTTTGTCTTGCTGATTCCATTAGCCCATGCGGGTCCGGCTTTGGCCACCAGTCTGGCGGCGTATCTTAATGCTGCCGGATTGCTGGTGGTGATGATGAAACGGGGCATCTATCAGCCGCAATCAGCTTGGTTTGGGTTTTTGCTGAGAATATTGTTTGCCAATTTAGTCATGGGGACTTGCCTCTATCTATGGCTTGAGGCAGATTTATGCAGGCAGTGGGATCTGGCTGAACGCAGTTGGCAATTGTTGATTAGCATCCTCGGTGCCTTGATGGTGTATGCTGTTGCCCTATTGGTTTCGGGTATGAGACCGAGTTTACTCAAATATTAAAATAATAAATTAATCAGATAGTTATGAATATAAGCACTATAGGTTTCATTGGCGGTGGCAATATGGCGACCAGTTTGATCAGCGGTTTAATTGCCAGTGGTCACGAGCCCCAACGTATCTGGGTTTCCGATACCAATGCCGAGACTTTGCAACGCCATGCTCAGCAATTGGGGGTCAGGGTCAGTCAGGATAATCAGGCCGTAGTCGCAGCGGTTGATGTGGTAGTGATAGCGGTTAAGCCCCAGGTTTTGAAGCAGGTGATTCAGCCACTGGCGACCACTATCCAGCAGCGTCAGGTTTTAGTGGTTTCGGTCGCGGCAGGGATTAATCAAGAAAGTCTGGCGCGCTGGTTAGGTAACGAAGTTGCGATTGTGCGTTGTATGCCGAATACCCCTGCATTAGTCTTAACCGGTGCCACGGCCTTGCACGCTAATGCCCGTGTCAGTCACCAGCAAAAAGATCTGGCCGAAAATATTTTGCGTGCGGTCGGACTGGCGTTGTGGGTGAACGATGAAGCGCAGTTAGATGCGGTGACCGCGGTTTCTGGTAGCGGCCCCGCTTATTATTTTCTGTTAATGGAAGCTATGGAAAAAGCAGCCTTGGAATTGGGCTTGGATGAGCGTTGTGCGCGCTTGCTCATTCAGCAAACGGCTCTGGGTGCTGCCAAGATTGCTCTGGAGTCTTCGGAATCACCGACGGTGTTGCGTGAGCGCGTGACCTCGCCCAATGGCACCACTCAGAAAGCCATCGAAACTTTCCAAGCCAACGGTTTTGTGGATATCGTCAGCAAGGCCTTACATGCGGCGCGAGACCGCTCAATCGAAATGTCTAAAGAATTAGGAGGTGCATGATGGGTACTTATTTGAGTAATCCAATCGGCTTTGCCATTGATACCTTGGGTTCAGTGTATGTGATGGCTTTATTGTTGCGTTTTTTACTGCAATGGTTACGCGCTGATGCTTATAACCCTTTATCGCAATTTTTGATTCGGATCACTCATCCACCTTTGAAAATCCTGCGTCGTTTCGTACCCTCCATAGGTCGGATCGATACTTCGTCGTTGTTGCTGGCTTTTCTATTGTTGATAGGTTTGCAATGGGTCATGCTGAATTTGTCTGGTTTGAGCATCAGTCCGGTCGCGTTGGTGGTTTTGGCCTTTGGTGAGTTGGTTAAACTGATTTTTAGCCTATACACCTACGCCATTTTGCTCGGCGCAGTTCTCAGCTGGGTTTCAATGGGCAGTTACTCGCCCCTTTCAGCCTTAATCCATACCTTAACCGAACCTTTATTAAGTATTTGCCGTTCAATCTTGCCGAATCTGGGGATGGTGGATTTATCGCCATTACTGGCTTTGTTTTTGTTGCAGCTGGCAAAAATGATGGTCTTGCCGCCATTGGGTGATCTGGCAATGCTGTTAGGGTGAAGATCTTAAAGAGTGTCTAAATGATTCAGATAAAACTGGGCTTGGTCGTGAATAGCGACCCGCTCGGTGTCTGAAAAACGCTCCAGTTGGCGAAATACCATGCTCAGCCTGTGATTTTGAGCGAGAAGTGGTTTATGGTGAATAAAGAACTGCCAGTACAAGGCATTAAAAGGGCAGGCGCGCTCCCCAGTGCGTAGTTTTTTCTGATAATGACAGCCCTTGCAATAATCACTCATCCTGTCGATATAAGCGGCACTGGAGACGTAGGG
The DNA here is from genome assembly GCA_009925045.1 of Methylococcaceae bacterium. Lineage (GTDB taxonomy): Bacteria > Pseudomonadota > Gammaproteobacteria > Methylococcales > Methylomonadaceae > Methylomonas. Next base: position 6,125 of record RFQK01000023.1, on the reverse strand, counting down.
TTTGGTGGCCAGCAGGCCTCCGTCTGCATATTGACTCATGCCTAGTGTGTTCGGTAATTCCACCCACTCGAAAGCATCTATATAGACCCCCAGATACCAATGATGCACGGACTTAGGATCGAGACCGCTTAATAAGGCAAAATTGCCGATAATCATCAAGCGTTGTATGTGGTGAGCGTATGCAGTTTGCAAGGTCTGGTCGATAGACGCGGCCAAACAGTTCATTTTGGTTTCAGCATCCCAGAACCATTTGGGCAGAGGCCGTGTGTGGCCAAAGTGATTATGCTCAGTATAAGTCGGCATATTGGCCCAGTAGATGCCGCGAACATATTCGCGCCAGCCTAGGATTTGACGAATAAAACCTTCTGCCGCTGCGAGCGGAACACGTCCATCACGCCAGGCTGCTTCTGCGTGCAGCACCACTTCTCTGGGATTCAGCATTTTGCAGTTCAGGGCGAATGACAATAAGGAATGAAACAGCCTCCAGCTTTGTCGGCTCATGGCATCTTGATAATCACCAAAATGTTGTAGGTCGTTGACAATAAAATGCTCAAGCTGTTGCAAGGCTTCAGTCCGGTTCAAAGGCCAGCGAAAATCCTCTGCCTGAGGATCACCCAAACTGTTGACGCCTGCATCCACAATGGCTTGCCAAATCAAAGAATGATCATGGCTTTTACGTTGATCACGGCTAATCGAGGGAGATCCTGACCAAGGTTTGCGGTTTTCGCTATCAAAATTCCAGCGTCCGCCGACTGGTTTTTGGTTTTCCATCAGTATTTGATGTTGTATGCGCATTTGCCGATAAAAGCTCTCCATGAGCCAGCGAGAGCGTGAACCGAAAAATTCTGCAGCTTGCCGCCGTGAGCTGAAAAAATGCTCGCTGTCACAGGCGCGATACTGAATTGTTAATGTCAGACAATAGTCTTGCAGTTGCTGATCGAGACGCCATTCATCTGGTAACTGATATTCAAACTGATCAGCCTGAAAATACGCAATGAGTTGGTCGAGATTTGCCGTTAAGGATTGCAGGTTATTGCTATCGCCAATATGCAGATAATGGACCCGGTGGCCCATGGCGGTCAGCTGTCCGGCAAAATCCCGCATTGCTGCAAAAATAGCCAGAATTTTTTGCGCATGATGCAAAACATAATCGGTTTCCTGACGTATCTCCATTAAGGTGTAAATCACGTCGGGATCGGGATGCTTAAGCCAGCTGTGCTGGGGATTTAACTGGTCGCCGAGTATCAGGCGCAAACGTGTCATGTCTGCTCGCTGATCCGATGACGACGGCAGCGTTCAGAGCAATAACGGACGTTTTCCCAGTCTCTGGCCCATTTTTTGCGCCAGTTGAAAGGCCGCTGACAAACCAGACAAATCTTAGATGGAAGTGTTAATTTGTTATGCATTTGATAGCGAGGTTAATTCCAGCCCTGTTGCCAGACCGTAAGGTCAAGCAATTCTCGCCAGGCGATCACCTGAATCCGATTGCTGTAAACCGCCTCCAGCTCAACAAATTCAAGCGCAGCGCTGGGGTCTTCGGGGACCAGCAATTTGATGACTAAAAAGTGCTTTTCTTTATGACTGGGTTTGACCGCAGTCCATTTGCTATGTAACAGCTTATTGGGATTTAGGCGAGGTTTAGCGTTAGCAGACATGGTTTCACTGGTATTCACTCAATGACCGAGAGCTTACCAGTGAAAACGGATTAAGAAAGTGAGCTTAGCGTCTGTGCATTAAGGTACCGACACCTTGGTCGGTAAATAATTCCAGTAATACCGCATGTGGCACACGGCCATCGATAATATGGACGCTGGTAACGCCGCCACACAAAGCATCGGTCGCGCAGCGGGTTTTGGGGATCATACCGCCTGAGATGGTGCCGTCTGCAATCAAAGCATCAATGTCGTTAAGACTTAAACCCGTCAACAAATTCCCTGCTTTGTCGAGAATGCCAGGGATATTCGTGAGTAGCATTAATTTTTCTGCTTTTAAGACCTCTGCGACTTTACCTGCCACCAAATCAGCGTTGATGTTGTAGGAGTGTCCGTCTTTGCCAACCCCAATCGGGGCAATCACGGGAATAAAATCACTATTACCCAGCATTTCAACCACTGCCGGATCAATACTGCTGACTTCACCGACATGGCCAAGATCGATAATTTCCGGCGCATCGTCAATATTGGCACCAGCCTTAGTCATATTGATTTTGCGGGCATGAATGAAATTGCCGTCTTTGCCGGTTAAACCCACGGCTTTGCCACCATGCTGATTAATTAGATTAACGATTTCTTTATTCACCAAACCGCCCAGCACCATTTCCACGACATCCATGGTTTCACTGTCGGTGACCCGCATACCATCAACGAATTCCGAGGTTTTACCCAGACGTTTCAGTAGATCGCCTATTTGCGGTCCCCCGCCATGAACCACAATAGGATTGATCCCCACCAGTTTCATCATGACAATATCTTGAGCAAAATGATGCTTAAGCTGTTCATCGATCATGGCGTTGCCGCCGTATTTAATAACGACAGTTTTGCCTTTAAATTTTTGGATATAAGGCAAGGCCTCAATCAATACGTGAGCAATTTCGTGAGCAGTTTTTTGTTTCATAGCAATAAGGGCAAATAATTAAACAAGCCTGAGCAAATTAATGGCGGCCACTATGGCCAAAACCACCACTGCCGCGTTGGGTTTCGTGAAAGTCTTCCACGCATTCAAATTCGGTTTGTACCACCGGTACAAACACCATTTGCGCGATGCGTTCGCCGATTTCAATGGTAAAAGCAGTCTGACCGCGATTCCAGCAGGATACAAAAACTTGTCCCTGGTAATCGGAATCAATTAAACCGACCAGATTGCCCAGCACAATACCGTGTTTATGGCCTAGTCCGGAACGAGGCAGCAGAATCGCTGCCAGGCTGGGGTCGGCAATATAAATAGCCAGACCCGTCGGGATTAAGGTGGTTTCACCGGGTTGCAGAACAATCGCTTGATCCAGGCAGGCACGCATATCTAAACCAGCCGAACCCTCTGTGGCATAGGTCGGTAAGGGGATTTCATGGCCTAAACGCGGGTCCAGAAGCTTAAGTTGAATTTTTTTCATGGTATTTCTCAATAATTAAAGCCAGTAATTGTTTGGCCAGAGTCTGTTTGTCAGTCATGCCTAAGTCGTGTTCGCCTTCTGGCCAGAACACTTTGAGAGCGTTTTGCTCACTGTCAAAGCCGCCTGCAGTCAGGCCAACCTGGTTGGCAGCAATCATATCCAAGCCTTTGCTACGCAGTTTACTCAGTGCGTAATCTTCAACATCTTGTGTTTCTGCAGCAAAACCAACGGTAAATGGTCTGTGGTCTAATGCTGCCACTGAGGCGATGATGTCTGGATTGCGGGTTAGTTGCAGCGATGAATCAAAGTTTTGCTCGGTTTTTTTAATTTTTTGGCTTGAGAACTGCGCAGGACGGTAATCGGCTACCGCGGCACATCCAATCACGATTGCTTGATTAGCAATATTAGCCATGACCGCATCATGCATTTGTTGTGCAGATTCCACCTGGATCAGTCGCTTGACGGCCGGTGCCGGAATATTCACCGGACCGCTGACCAGTGTGACTTCTGCGCCGGCGGCAATCGCCGCGCTTGCTAGAGCATAGCCCATTTTCCCTGAACTGCGGTTGCTAATAAAACGCACCGGATCCAGTGCTTCACGGGTAGGGCCTGCGGTAATCAGAATTTTTAGTGCGGGTTCAGTTTGAACAGGTTTGCTAGCTAATACGGCAGCGCAAATCTCGCTGGGTTCACTTAAACGCCCTGGGCCTAGTTCACCACAAGCCTGTTCACCAGACGCGGGTCCAATTATCTTGACCCCATCTTCTTGCAAAGTTTTCAGATTTCGCTGTGTGGCGGGATGTCGCCACATCGCCTGATTCATAGCGGGTGCCAGCCAAACCGGACATTCAGCCGCCAGATATAAAGTGCTAAGCAAGTCGTCGGCAATGCCTTGCGCCATTTTAGCCATGCGATTAGCCGTGGCGGGAGCAATGACCAGACAATCAGCCCAGCGGGCCAAATGAATATGCCCCATGCTTTGTTCTTGGTTACTGTCCAGAAGTTCGGTGTGAACCGGATGGCCACTGAGTGCCTGAAAGCATAGAGGGGTAACAAACTGACAGGCGGCATGGGTCATCACCACTCTGACTTCGGCGCCATTCTGACGAAATAATCGGACTAATTCCGCGGCTTTGTATGCGGCGATGCCACCGCCAACGCCTAGTAAGATGCGTTTGTTAATAGTGATTTCCAGGCTAGGATCAAAAAGCAGGGGAAGTCCCTGACTACCATTGCCCGCTATTATGGCAAAAGCGCATCGGTTCTTCTACGCTTAGCCTTGTTGATATGATTTTAGGAGCAGGCTATGACAATACGGGACTGGCCAGAAGATCAGCGGCCAAGGGAAAAACTGCTCAGATTGGGAGTGAAAAGTCTGAGTGATGCGGAGTTGCTGGCGATTTTTCTAAGAGTCGGTGTGGCAGGTAAGTCCGCGGTTACGTTGGCGAGTGATATTTTGCTGGAATATGGTTCATTACAGGCTTTATTAGCCTCTGATCAGCGGCGCTTTTGCCAGACTAATGGTCTGGGGCCTGTCAAATACGCCCAATTACAAGCCATCTTGGAAATGGCTAGTCGGCATTTTGCTGAGGTCTTGCAACGCGGCAATGCCCTGACTAGTCCGGAAGTTACCCGCGCTTATCTTTCGGCGCAATTACGGGGTTACAGTTATGAAGTCTTTGGCTGCCTGTTTCTGGATAATCAGCACCGGGTGATCGTCTGGGAAGAGTTGTTTCGTGGGGGTATCGATAGTGCCAGTGTTTATCCCCGTGAAGTGGTTAAACGCGCTTTGTTTCACCATGCAGCAGCGGTGATATTTGCCCATAATCACCCATCCGGAATGAGTGAGCCGAGTCAGGCGGATTGCCGAATTACCCAGCGATTGCAAAAGGCTTTAGAACTACTTGATATTCGAGTCTTGGATCATTTCATTATTGGTGATCAATTGCCTTACTCATTTGCTGAGCACGGCTTAATTTGAAACGAGTTGCAGACAGGTTGGGTTTAGGCTTTGTGGTATGATCAGGCCCCAATTACTCCGATGATTAAAATCGGAATTTCAGACTGCTGCGATAGTAATGGACGCCTTAGCTCTAAGAGATATACATCTTCCTGCTGAACCGGGTTTTTGGCCACTTGCCTGGGGGTGGTGGCTGTTTGCTTGCCTGATCGCTCTTTTCGGCTTAGGCAGTTGGTGGTTGTTGCGACGCTATCAACAACAACGCCGATTTCGTCTGGCTGCTACCTTATTGCAGGAAATTTTGTTTAATGCCGATAGCGATCCACAACAACAACGGATAGCTATATCGAAATGGTTACGTCAGGTGGCTATTTTGAGCGCAGGTCGTGAACAGGTGGCGAGTTTAACCGGTTCGGCCTGGCAGCAGTATCTGAATGCTGATTTACCGGACCAACCGTTTACTCGGGGAATAGGTCAGAATCTGACGCATGTTTATAGCACTGATTCCGTAGCTGAATGGGATGTCAAAGCAATTCATGCCCTGTGTCTGCGCTGGCTGAAACTACAAGCTAAACGCGGGGGTGCCAATGTTTGAGTTTGCCTGGCCTTGGTTGTTGATCGTGTTACCTTTGCCTTGGCTGCTAAGACAGTTTTTACCCGCAGCACCTCGTTCAAGCCAATCCGCCTTAAAAGTACCTTTTCTGGAAGATTTTTCTGAGCCTGCAACTGTCTCCGTTATCCCTTCGCGAAATGCTTTGTTGTATCTGGCTGTTTTGGCCTGGATTGGTCTGGTGTTAGCCGTTGCCCGACCTTTGTGGGTAGGAGAGCCTTTAGAGCAAGTCGTTAGCGGCAGAGACTTACTGTTAGCTGTCGATGTGTCGGGTAGCATGCAAGAAAAAGACTTTAATCTGAATGGGCAGACTGTTGATCGTTTAAGCGCTATTAAGGCCTTGGCCGGTGAGTTTATCGAACGACGTCAAGGCGATCGTCTTGGCCTGATTTTGTTTGGAACACGCGCTTTTTGGCACGTGCCTCTGACTTTTGATCGTTCCACCGTCA
>RFQK01000220.1 GCA_009925045.1 Methylococcaceae bacterium | reverse complement strand
CGTAGCCTTTTTTATTATTGTGTCGCGGCCGAAATGGTTTTTGAATGTCGTGCTCAATGTCTATGCCTGAGACCAGCACCATGGCTGAGAACGATCAGCATCGCATCACCCTGAATGAATTAGCGCAGCGTCTGAATTGTTCCACCTCAGGTCTCTCCGAAAACGAAGCCAAGGCCCGATTAAAGTTTTACGGTGCGAATGTGCTGAAGGTTGCCCGGGAAACCCCGGAAATAATCAAATTTCTACGGCAGTTTAATAACTTTTTCGTCTATCTCATGTTGGCTGGAGCTGCGCTTGCTTTCCTCGCCAATCATTTACAAGCTGATCAAGAAAACTTTTTTATCGGATTTGCATTGCTGGCGGTTGTGCTGATCAATGCGTTGTTTACCTACATTCAAGAATTCCAAAGTGAACGCATCATGGACAGCTTCAGAAACATGATGCCAAACAATATGACTGTATGGCGTGATGGGGCTTTAAAACAAATTGATGCTAAATTTCTGGTACCGGGCGATGTAATTCAGTTGGAGGAAGGAGACAGGATTCCGGCAGACGGGCGTTTAATCGAGGTCAATCAGCTTAAAGTCGATCTTTCCCCCTTAACCGGTGAAAGTGAGCCGCAACTCCGTAAACTGGCGTGCAGTCATCAGCATTTGCTAGAAAGCCGCAATATGGTTTTTTCCGGGACCTTGGTGCAAAGCGGGAATGGCAGGGCACTGGTCTACGCAACCGGTATGCATACTCAGATTGGCCGAATTGCGCAAATGACCAAAGCAATCGAACCCGCTGTCACCCCGATTCGCAAAGAGCTCAAGCATTTCATTCAAATTATTTCAGTCATCGCCATTGCTATGGGCGGACTGTTCTTTGTAGCCAGTCTGCTGCTGGGTAAAGCGTTGTTATCCAGTCTGGTATTTGCGATTGGAATTATTGTTGCCAATGTTCCCGAAGGCTTGTTACCTACCGTGACACTGGCTTTATCCATGGCCTCCAAGCGTATGGCCAGTAAAAATGCCTTAATCCGTAATCTGGAGGCGGTCGAAACCCTGGGATCGACTAATGTGATTTGTACCGACAAAACCGGCACCATCACCCAGAACAAAATGAAAGTGACCACTCTGGTGCTGAATAATTTTGAGTGGTCGGCTTACCAAGCGGATTTGACTCATGCCCCAGGTTTTAAAGAAGCCTGGATGGTCATGACACTTTGTAATAATGCCCGGCTGAGCGGTAAAGCGTTTCAAGGTGATCCTACCGAAGGTGCATTATTACAATTTGCACACCCGCTAAAACCTTTCCAAACCCTATTCGAGCAACTGCCACGGGTACATGAAAGTCCGTTTGATTCTTCCAATAAACGCATGATAACCAGTCATGTCGATGGTGCCGGCGTTTTTTGGCATTATATGAAAGGTGCGCCAGAAATCATTTTTGAAAAATGCAGTCTGTGTTGGCAAGCCTCCGGTATTGTTGAGTTTGATGCTGGTTTTCGGCAGGTTGCTGAACAAATTTATCAACGACTGGCTGCACGGGGCGAGCGGGTATTAGCACTGGCGATGAAAAGTAGTTCAGGCAAAACTATCGGTGAGGAGGATTTTGTGTTTGTCGGTTTAGTCGGCATGATAGATCCGCCTCGGCCTGAAATAGCTGATGCCATCGATAAATGTCGTTCTGCAGGTATCCGAGTCTTTATGATTACCGGCGATTATCAGGTCACCGCCGAAGCACTGGCACGTCAGGTGGGCTTGTTCACCGGTGCGGGTCAGGTGATAGCGGGGTCACAGATCGAAACCCTGAGTGAAGCCGAATTATCGGCAATTCTCGATCAACGTGAATTAGTTTTCGCCAGAACTACGCCTTTGCAAAAACTTAAGATTGTGAAAGCCTTGCAGCGCAAGGGCGAGATTGTCACGGTCACCGGTGATGGGGTCAATGATGCACCCGCTCTAAAAAATGCTGATATGGGGGTCGCTATGGGCCTGTCTGGCACCGAAGTTGCCAAAGAGGCTGCCAATATTGTTTTGTTGGATGATAACTTTGCCACCATTGTCAGTGCTATTGAAGAAGGTCGGACCATCTATGCCAACATCAAAAAATTTGTTGCGTATGCACTGAGTCATACCATGCCGGAAATGATGCCCTTTATCGCTTTTATTGTACTGGGCGCGCCATTAGCGTTGACTTTTTTACTGATCCTCAGTATCGATCTGGGTACTGATATGTTGCCATCCTTAGGATTAGGCAAAGAGTTACCGGAAAAAGATGTGATGACCCAGATGCCTAGAAAGCGTGGTGAACGTTTGCTCACGCAGGCAATATTAATCAGAAGTTATCTGGTGGTTGGGCTATTAGAAACTGCGGCCGGTTTTTTTGCTTTTTTTGTGGTCTTGTATCAGGCCGGTTGGGTATGGGGGCAAGCGACTACCAAGTTTGATCTGGCCTATAAAACCGCTGTCACCTCTTACTTTGCGGCAGTTGTAGTCTGTCAGACTGTGAATGTCATGATTTGCCGGACCCATTTACAAACTATTTTCAGCGCCAGATTTTTTAGCAATCCCATCATCTGGCTAGGTATAGCGATGGAATGGGGTTTGGTGTTTGCGGTATCTGAAATTGAAGGCTTACAAGCAATCTTTGGTACGGCTGCTTTAGGCTGGTTTGAGATTTCTTTGGGCTTGCCGTTTGCACTGCTATTGTTGTTGGCTGATGAGTACCGTCGTTGCTTGTTACGCCAGGAAAATGCTTTTGCGCAACGCTGGCTAATCTGGTGAAGGTGATTAAATCCGGTAATCCGTCAAAGTCTTAGGGGGAATTGCAGCCCGTAAAGCGTTTAAAACCGCCAGAACATCGATCAGTTCCTGAGTAATAGCTCCCATCACCGGAGGCAGCTGACCCAAACAAGCAAAG
>RFQK01000219.1 GCA_009925045.1 Methylococcaceae bacterium | reverse complement strand
GATCAAGAAAGGGTAATCCAGTATTGAAATGTGAACGACCTTGCCCATCCAGATTGATGGCGACTTTGATCTGCGTTTCGAGCGTGTTGCGCTCGACTTGTGCGATACGTTGAGTCATGCCTGCTGCAAAAAAATAAACAATGCCTTAGTTTACGTGATTGTTTTGCTTACGCCAAACTCTTGCTGGCAATTTCGTAAACATCCTTGGACAAGTGTTCGATATCAATAATCCGCTGCAATGCCTGCTTCATTAAACCCTGACGTTCAAGATCATAGCGTCGCCACTGCGCCAGCCCCGCCACCATCCGTGACGCGATCTGCGGATTCAGCTCATTCAGGCGTAAAACCTGATCAGCCAGAAACTGATAACCCTGGCCATTACGGGCATGAAAATGCACTGGATTGGCTTGGGTAAACGCACCAATCAGCGCCCGGACCCGATTCGGGGTTTTAATATCAAAGGCCGGATGGCGCATCAAGTCTTGTACAGTGGCAAAGGTATTGGCGGAAATACTGGTCGCTTGCAACGCAAACCATTTATCGATCACCAAAGCTTCCTGCTGCCATTGCTGATAAAACTGTTCCAGACAACTTGCTTTATTCGGATGCTTACTATTCACGATCACGGACAAGGCCGCCATCTGATCGGTCATATTGCCGGCAGTCTGGAATTGCGCTTCGGCCAGTTCATAGACCTCTGGAGCTTCCAAAGCCATCAGGTAACTGAGACAGGTATTTTTTAAGCGGCGTCTGCCCACGGCATCGGCACTGAAACTGCCGGATTCATCACGATGATGACGCAGATACAGATCTTTAAAGGCCTGCTGACAGTGTTCTGCCAGAGTTTTTTTAACAAACTGACGGGCCTGATGCACGGCGTCGACATCAATCACCGCCATTTGTCCGGAGATATAGCTTTCTTCTGGCAAAGCCAGCAACAAGGCTTGATAGGATAAATCATCCATCTCCGTCGCTAACAAACTGCGGTATGCCTCAATTACAGAAGCATCCAGACTTAAAGGGCGTTGGTTCTGAATAGAATCAATCAGACTGAAAATCACTTGGCAATTTAATTGCTGACCGGCTTCCCAACGACTGAAACCATCCGCATCATGCCGCAGCAAAAAGGCGAGCTCCTTGAGGGTACGCTGCATTTTCAAATTAACAGGCGCGGAGAAGCCTCGCAATAGCGAAACCACCGGAGGCTGAGTCACACCTTTTAAGCTGAACCGCTGTTCAGCCTCGGTCAGGTTAAGCACTACTTCATTGACATGCTGATCATTAAATTCAAACCCAGCCGCCGTGCCATCTGGGTTTAACAGGCCTAACTTGATCGGAATATGTAAGGGCAATTTATGCGGCTGATTGGGTGTGGCCGGACAGCTTTGCGCTACATCGACATGTAAAATTTGTCGCTCGGCTTCGTAATAACTGCTGACTTCCAATACCGGCGTACCGGCTTGGGAATACCAGAGTCTGAACTGGCTCAAGTCAAAGTCATTGGCATCTTCCATGGCCTTGACAAAATCTTCACAGGTAACCGCCTGACCATCATGGCGAACAAAATACAGATCACAGCCTTTCCGGAAACCTTCGGCACCCAGCAAGGTGTGTAGCATACGCACCACTTCCGCACCTTTTTCATAGACGGTGAGGGTGTAAAAATTGTTGATTTCAATATAGGCCTCGGGGCGGATGGGATGCGCCAGAGGACCAGCATCTTCGGCAAACTGACGGGTACGCAAGGCATTAACGGCTTCGATACGCTTCACCGCTCGGGAAGTCTGGTCGGCGCTAAACTCTTGATCACGAAATACGGTAAAACCTTCTTTAAGACTAAGCTGGAACCAGTCTCTGCAGGTGACCCGATTACCACTCCAGTTATGAAAATATTCGTGACCAATCACCCCTTCAATGCCTTCATAATCACTGTCGGTCGCGGTATCCGGACGGGCCAGCACAAATTTGGTATTAAAGATATTCAGACCTTTGTTTTCCATTGCCCCCATATTGAAATGGTCCACCGCCACGATCATGTATAAATCCAGATCGTATTCCAGACCATAGACTTGCTCGTCCCAGGCCATAGCATTCTTAAGCGATCGCATGGCGTGACCACATTTATCAACGTTATGGGCTTCGACAAAAATTTCCAGGGCAATATCACGACCCGAGCGCGTCACAAAATCATCCGCCACGCATTCCAGTTGACCAGCCACCAAAGCAAATAAGTAACAAGGTTTGGCAAACGGATCTTGCCAACTCACCCAGTGACGGCCATCTGCCAGTTCACCGGCAGCGATTTTGTTGCCGTTGGAAAGCAAGACTGGATAGCGTTGCTGGTCAGCACGCAAAGTGGTTTTAAAGCGCGACATGATGTCAGGTCTATCTAAAAACCAGGTGATCTTGCGGAAACCCTGTGCTTCGCACTGAGTGCACAGCATACTACTGGACAGATACAAGCCCTCCAGGGCGGTATTCGCTTTGGGATTAATCCGGTTTTCGATTAACAGCTCAAACGCCTCATGTTGCGGCACCGTGTTTAAGGTCAGACTTTCGGCTGACAGCTGATAGGCTTCGCTATTCAGCAACTGGCCGTCGAGACGAATCGAGCGTAATTCTAATTCTTCGCCTTGTAAGACCAATGGCGCATTTTTAAGACTGGATTCGGGATTGCGTCGCACGCTTAAGCGTGACTGCACCAGAGTGTTTTCTTCGTCTAGATCAAACACCAACTCTACACTATCAATCAGATAGTCAGGACAGGTGTAGTCTTTTAAATATATGGTTTGGGGATTCGCGTCACGCATCATGATTTTGTCTTCTAAAAATAATGTATCTGGGTATTCAGGCTGGCTGACGGATGGCAGCAAGCACCAGCAAACCCCAGGCTAACAAAAATGCCAGACCACCGATTGGCGTAATCATACCTAACCAGCT
>RFQK01000218.1 GCA_009925045.1 Methylococcaceae bacterium | reverse complement strand
GTAATTCAATCGGCAAACCATGACAATCCCAGCCCGGCACATAAGGGGCATCGAAACCACTCAGGGTTTTGGATTTGATAATAATATCTTTCAGAATTTTATTAACCGCATGGCCAATATGAATCGCGCCATTGGCGTATGGAGGGCCATCGTGAAGAATAAACTTGTCACGACCTTGGCTTTGACACAAGTCCCTGATTTTTTGATACAACTGCTTTTCATTCCAAGTCTGTAACATACCCGGCTCACGTTGAGCCAGATTGGCTTTCATCGCAAACTCGGTCTTGGGAAGATTCAGGGTTGGTTTGTAATCCATGCTCATAATGTTCTGTTACGCTATAGCGTTTTTAATTCTGACAAAATACTTGACCCGCGATTCTATCATCAACTTGCAAATATGATGAATTACAAGCAATCCTTAGAATTTCAATGCCGTCCTGACTGTGGCGCTTGTTGCATCGCGCCCTCAATCACGTCTGCCCTGCCAGGTATGCCCATGGGTAAACCGGCGGGTGTTGCCTGTATTCAATTACTGGCTGACTTCCGCTGCGCGGTATTTAATCAACCCTGCCGACCTGGGTTTTGTGCTGGACTCAAACCGGCAGAAGAGATGTGTGGCGCCAATCGTGAACAGGCGATGCTCAGACTCGCAGCACTGGAAATTGCGACCCAGCCCTAGATTCCGTATGCCTGACGATAGGCATGAATGATCGCTAATTTTTCACCATCGCCTTCAGTGAGCGCAATGTAATCGATGATATTGGCTAAGGAAATAATGCTGAGTACCGGAATACCAAATTGCGCCGCTACTTCTTGCACCGCCGACAGTTCATTCTGACCCTTTTCCTGTCTGTCCAAAGCGATCACTACCCCTGCCACCGTCGCACCGGCATTGCGAATAATCTCAACCGATTCCCGAACCGAAGTACCGGCCGTGATCACATCATCGATAATCCAGACTTTGCCTTGCAAGGGTGCGCCGACCAAAACCCCGCCTTCACCATGATCTTTGGCTTCTTTGCGATTAAAGGCAAATGGTAAGTCGGTTTTTAGACGCGAATAAGCAATCGCCGTGGTACTGGCCAGTGGTATGCCTTTGTATGCAGGCCCGTATAACACATCAATCTCAATACCGGCATTAATCATGGTCTGGGCATAAAACTGACCCAGTTGATCCAGGCTCGCACCGCTGTTGAATAATCCCGTATTAAAAAAGTAAGGACTGGTGCGACCAGATTTCAGTTGAAATTCACCGAATCGCAAAACTCCCAAATCCAAAGCAAACTGAATGAACTGTTGTTGATACTCAAGCATAGACAAGTCGTAGGTCAATTAATAAAGCGTTAAATATAAAAGCGCTGCAATATTTCATCTAGAAAATCCCAGCCCCGGTCGGAACAACGTATCTGATCAGCCTCTTCGGTCAATAAACCGCTTTGCAGACAATCCGCCAGTGCCGGCTGCAAGGCAGTTTCCGCCAAGCCAGTCATTTGCCGAAAATGCTGTCTGGAAAACCCAGCTTTCAGCCGTAACTGATTCATCACATATTCCAAGGGCAATTGTTCAGTCGCGATAGGCTCCCGATTACCTGGCAAACCCGCCAGATACTGTTCTGGATTTTTAGGCTTACTGGTTCGCAAAATTTTGTCCGGTAATTGTAAACTGAGCTTGCCATGAGCCCCAGCACCTATCCCTAAATAATCACCGAACTGCCAATAATTCAGATTGTGTCGAGCTTGCTGACCATGCTTTGCATAGGCAGAAATTTCATACTGGATATAGCCATAAGCTGCCAGCTGTTGCTGACAAGCTTGCTGCATACTGTATAAATCGTCATCTTCCGGCAACACCGGCGGATAGCGATAAAAATAGGTATTAGGCTCCAGGGTCAACTGGTAAAAGGAGAGGTGACTAGGCTGAAAACCGATCGCTGTGTCAATATCCTCTAAAGCTTGTTGCAGTGTTTGCTGCGGCAAACCAAACATTAAATCCAGATTGAAATTATCAAATCCTGCTGCTTTAGCAATCGCAATCGCCTGTTGAGCGTCTGCAGCAGTATGGATACGCCCCAGCGCTTGCAAATGCTGATCATTAAAGCTCTGAATACCGATCGACAGACGATTAATGCCTATCCGATAGAAATCCACAAACTTCGCGGCTTCAACTGTGCCGGGATTGGCTTCTAAGGTGATTTCACAATCGCTTGCTAACGGTATTCGCTCAGCGATACCTTGTAATAAATTTTCCAGACTTGCTGCAGAAAATAAACTTGGGGTACCCCCGCCCATAAAAATACTGTTTAAGGGCCTTGGCTCGGGCAGGTGAAGCAACTCCTGATCCAGATCAGTTAACAAAGCTTCTATGTATGCCTGCTCCGGAATACCTTGTTTAACCGCATGCGAATTAAAATCACAATACGGGCATTTCCGCACACACCACGGAAAATGAATATAAAGACTCAGTGGTGGCACAGGGCGTGATTACCAAACACCCGTATTTGTCATAGACGCCCACGGTTCCTGAACTGGCAAAGGCTTGCCTTTTTGTAATAATTCAATGGAAATTTGATCGGGGGAGCGAATAAAGGCCATCCAACCATCTCGCGGCGGACGATTGATCGTTACCCCTTTGGCTTGCAAAGTTTCGCAAACCGCATAAATATCGTCTACAGTAAACGCCAGATGACCAAAATTCCGGCCACCGGTGTAGTCTTCGGTATCCCAGTTATAGGTGAGTTCTAACAAAGGCGCGTCCTGGGCTTCAGCCTGTTGCTGGTCACCGGGTGCAGCCAAATACACCAAAGTAAAACGTCCGGCTTCATTTTCCATGCGTCTGATTTCAAGCAAACCCAGTTTGTTGCAGTAAAAATCCAATGATTCTTCCAGGTCCTTGACGCGAACCATAGTATGTAAATAGTGCATAAGATTTAATTTTTAAGCG
>RFQK01000217.1 GCA_009925045.1 Methylococcaceae bacterium | reverse complement strand
AAATAATTCTCGAACAGATAAATTAATACATCAAAAATATCTTGTTTCATTAAGAGCCTACATTAGATTCGGAAATAGCGACCACCCGCCGAAGCGATGCAACCCTGAAGCTCCAAAACTAAAAGAATTGAAGAAACCATTTCAACCGACAAACCACTTTCTTGCACTAAACTGTCCACCGTGGTGGGGCTATACGCGATCAATTTCAATAGATTTTCATGCTCTAGGTCAAGCCCTGTCTGAGTTATTTCGGTCGATTTAAGCATAGGCAATTGATTATATTGACCTAATTCTTCTAAAACATCTTCAACAGTTTCGACTAATTTTGCACCTTGCCGGATTAAAGCATGGCATCCCCGAGCCAAGGGATTATAAATTGAGCCAGGAATCGCAAAAACCTCACGATTCTGATCCAAAGCCATCCGCGCCGTGATTAAAGAGCCACTTTGCTGGGCCGCCTCGACCACCAGCAAGCCCTGACACAAACCGCTAATAATTCGATTTCGACGTGGAAAATGATCGGCTTTAGCCGCTGTCCCAGGCGGAAATTCAGTAATCAACACCCCTGTCTCAGCAATTTCGGTTGCCAATTGTTTATGGCTAGCCGGATAAACCCTGTCCAAACCTGTACCCGCTACAGCGATGGTTTTGCCACCAACACTCAATGCACCTTGGTGACTCGCCGCATCAATTCCCAAAGCCAGTCCACTGGTAATGGTCCAACCACAAACTGCCAAAGCCGCTGCAAAATCATGGGCTATTTTTTCACCTTGGCGTGAAGGATTACGACTCCCCACCATTGCCAGTTGTGAGGTATTTAGCAGACTATAATCGCCCTTTACGAATAATAAGGCCGGAGCAGTGGCAATCTCTTGCAGTTGCGCAGGATATTCCGCATCCGAAATCGTAAGCAGATGATTATCCGGAGCTGACAACCACTCCAAGTCCAGTTCCACCCTATCCCAATGAGGCTGCTTCAAAGCGCCAATCGCAGTATCTGACAAGCCTAAAGCTTTAAGCCCCGCATGTGGTAAAGCAAAAACCTGTTCGGGCAAAATCGCTTGCTGGGCAATCTGCAGTAAAGTTTGATTTCCTATGCCTGGTGTTCTGAGTAATGCCAACCAATAGCGCCACTGAGGATTTTGCAATTTCAAAAGTTCGATGTCCTGTCCTAGAAATTATGTTAATTTGCTTAGCATGTAACGGCTGAAAACGCGTATTGCCCACGCTTGAAACAAGTGTAGTGAATAGCCTGCATTCAGACCAGTTTAATAGCTGCTGCTTAAAACAATTTAGCCCTGATAGGAGCAAGCCAACATGCCCGTCATTATGATAATCGCTCTGATCTTCTTGGTGATGGTGCAATTCCAATTGTTTGAGATTGCTTTTATCAAACTGGGACTTGAACCCACTACTTCCGCCCTCATTCTGATTTCCAGTTTGCTGGGCAGCGTTATCAACATACCTTTATTTAGTCTAAAAACCCATACCGACTCAGATCTCCCCCCCGCCAAACTGACCGGCTTGCTCGCTAGAATAGTCAAAAACCAGCATCCTGACCGAGTAATTGTGGCCATAAATTTAGGTGGTTGTATCATTCCAGTCGGCCTGTGTTTTTATTTCTTATCTTTGCAACTGTTAAGCTATAGCGATATCGGCATTGGCTTGCTGCTAATCACGCTGATTAGCTATAAACTCAGTCAACCGGTTCCTGGAGTCGGCATCGGCATGCCGGTTTTGATTGCGCCCTTTAGTGCCACCATCATCGCTCTGATTTTAGATCATGCCCATGCCGCACACTTGGCGTATGTGACGGGCGTACTCGGTGTTTTAATGGGTGCCGACATTTTGAATATCAATAAAGTCAGAGCCTTAAATACGCCACTGGCATCAATCGGTGGCGCCGGTACTTTTGACGGAATTTTTCTGACGGGTATTCTTGCAGCGCTTTTAGCCTAGGGTATCTGCAAATTTTTTTTAAGCCTTCAGTGTCGGAAAAGCTAAAACCTCTTCTATCGCCATTGCGTGCGTAGCAAGCATCAGTAATCTGTCCAAACCAATGGCAATACCACTGCACTCCGGCAAGCCTGATTGCAAGGCCGCCAATAAACGCTGATCTTTAATAACTGCAGGCAAGCCCTGAGATTCTCGCGCGGCAATTTCAGCATCAAACCGTCGCTCTTGTTCACCGGCATCACAAAGCTCGTAAAAACCATTCCCTAATTCCATGCCTTGAATCAAAACCTCAAAGCGTTCTGCAACGCGAGGATCCTCAGTATTCAGACGCGCCAAGGACGATTGTTTAGCAGGATACCCATGAATCAACCAAATGACAGCCCCCTGTAGACTGGGCTGCACACAATGACTGAATAAAAAATCCAACCATAAAGACTCGTCATCGCCACAAATTGTCTCGGCTTCTGCCAACCCAAGCCCGACAGCAGCCTCGACATAAAGTTGTTTATGAAAAACCAGCGCATCAAGCCCAGTTGCCTGAGCAAAAATACTTTGATAGCTGTGTATTTGTACGTCCCATAATTGTTCTGGCAACAAGTACTGCAACAACTCAGCAACTTCAGCCATTAAAGCCGGTAAATCAAAGTCCAAACGATACCATTCCAATATCGTGAACTCAGGATTATGTTGTCGACCAGATTCACCATTCCGAAACGCTTTACAGATTTGGTAGATGTCACCGGATCCTGCTGCCAGCAGGCGTTTCATTGCAAATTCGGGTGAAGTCTGCAGATAGAGAGTGTCTAGGTCAGGAACGGCGTGTAAGCGGGTAGAAAAAAAATCTAATTGGGGATCAGTGCCCGTGGCTTGGCACAGCAGCGGCGTTTCAACCTCTAAAACCAAACGCTCGGCAAAGAACTGGCGAATAGCACTCAGCATTTGCGCACGACGACGCAAATGCTGAAGATCACAACACGGTTGCCAACCGTCCTTCACTAGTC
>RFQK01000216.1 GCA_009925045.1 Methylococcaceae bacterium | reverse complement strand
AGCGATCAATCAGGAAAAACAATGGAATCAGAGTAACTTCCCAAAAAATATAGAACAGCGCCCAGTCTTGAGCCAAAAACACCCCTAACATGCCGAACTCTAACAGCAGTACACAGATGTAAAAACCCTTAACATTTTTATCGATACTAAAGGAGGCTAGTGTTGCCACAAAAACCAATAAAGCAGCTAAAAACAGCAAGGCTAAGGACAACCCATCCACCCCCAACGCATAGGCACTTCCGAGTTTAGGATTCAGAGGAAAATATTCAGTAAACTGGAATTCTGAATTGGATAACTCGAAATTAGCAAGCAGATTAACCGTTAACACTAAGACCACAAAAGCCACTAAAGCGGCAACACCTCGAATTAAACGGGTTTGATCCTGTGGCAATAAAATCATCAGTAAAGCCCCAATTGCTGGCATAAATAGCAAAACGCTCAGATTGAGCATAGGTTCCGGACCTAAGATTAAAGTTGAATAGAATATCGATATTAAAAACCGTGTCAGAATAACATCGAGTGATTGCCCAAGCCAACCCGATATTGATGAAAATCACATTCTTTAAAAGCTTAAAGCAGCCAGAAAGCAGACAAGATTGATTTAAGGAAACGAAGCTTAGTAAGCGATATAATGGCCGCTCATACGGATAGCCATTCAAGTAGCATCAATGCAAATTCAACTGATTGCAGTGGGTAACAAAATGCCCGACTGGGTCCAGCAAGGATATAACGAATACGCCAAACGCCTGCCGCGCGAGTGTGAACTGGTGTTGAAAGAAATCAGTCCAGATAAACGTCGCAGCGGTGATATTGCCCGCATTACCAAAGAAGAAGGTGAACGCATGATCGCCGCACTATCACCCCGTAGTCATATTGTCACCTTAGATATACCTGGCAAACCTTGGTCAACCGAAGACCTGGCTCAACGCTTGAGACGTTGGCAAGAAAATGCTCAACCCGTTGCGCTGATGGTGGGCGGTCCAGAAGGCTTGTCACCTCAAGTCAAAGCCCTCGCACAAGAATCTTGGAGTTTATCGCCACTCACCTTCCCGCACCCCTTGGTCAGAGTCGTGGTCGCCGAGCAAATTTATCGCGCGTGGAGTTTATTGAATAATCATCCTTATCATCGACCATGAGCACTACAGCACCCATTATTCTGGCATCAGCCTCGCCAAGACGGAGCGAATTATTACGCCAAATAGGTATCGAGCATGTCGTTCGCAGTGTAGATATTGATGAAACGCCAATGGCCAATGAAACGCCTTTGGCCTATGTCGAACGGGTTGCCGCCGAAAAATCGCTGGCTTGTCAGCACCAATTTGGCTTAAATCTACCCGTCCTTAGCGCAGATACCAGTGTGATCTGTGATAATGAGATCATAGGCAAACCGCGGGATTTAGAGCATGCTATTGCTATACTGAGCAAGCTTTCGGGGCGAACCCATCAGGTTTACAGCGCGGTATCATTACGTGGCAACCAACACTGGCAAGCCGTTAGCATCAGCGAAGTCAGCTTTCGCTCCCTGACGCTCGATGAAATAACCGCCTACTGGCATACCGGTGAACCCTGTGATAAAGCCGGTGCTTATGCTATACAGGGACTTGCCAGCACCTTTATCAATGCGATTAGCGGCAGTTTTTCAGGCATTATGGGTCTGCCACTGTTTGAAACGGCCCAGTTATTAGCCAGACAAGGAATTAGAGTAATCACATGAGTGAAGAAATACTGATCAATGTGACGCCACCAGAAACGCGCGTTGCCGTTATTGAGAATGGCGTTTTACAAGAACTTATCATTGAGCGTGTTCGCCAAAAAGGCTTAGTCGGTAATATTTATAAAGGCGAGGTTTGCCGGGTACTTCCAGGTATGCAGGCAGCCTTTGTTGACATTGGTTTAGATAAAGCCGCTTTTCTGCATTTATCAGATTTCAATAGCCAAGAGTTACAAAACGGCTCTGAAAACATTGAACATTATCTTAAGGAAGGTCAAAAAATTGTCGTTCAGGTCACTAAAGACCCTCTAGGCAATAAAGGTGCACGCCTAACCACGGACATCTCCATCCCTTCCCGTTATCAAGTCTATATGCCTTATGCCAGTAACTCAGGCGTTTCACAACGTATTGAGTGTGAAGAAGAGCGTATCCGGCTACGAGCTTGTATAGAAAACTATGTACAGAAAAACAAAATAGTCGGGGGCTTTATCGCTCGAACCGCAGCGGAATGCGTTGAAGAGGTGATTTTATTCTCTGACATGACCTTTTTGCATAAATTATGGGAATCCATTTATGAAAAAAGCAAAAAAGCCAAGGCCAAAACACTGATACATGAAGATTTATCGCTCAGCATCCGAACCTTACGTGATCTCTACAAAGAAGGCATAGAGAAAGTCCGGGTCGATTCACGGGAAACCTTTTTGCGACTGGTTGAATTTGCAGAAACCTTTGTCCCGGAAATGGTCTCTATCATCGAACATTACTCAGGTGAACGTCCAGTATTTGACATTTACAATGTCGAAGACGAAATCAGCAAGGCACTGGACCGCAAAGTCAAACTCAAGTCAGGCGGGCATCTGGTTTTCGACCAGACCGAATCGATGACCACTGTAGACGTCAATACCGGCGGCTATGTGGGCGGTCGTAATCTGGAAGAAACCATTTTCAAGACCAATCTCGAGGCTGCCCAAACCATTTCCAGACAACTGCGTCTGCGTAATCTGGGTGGGATTATCATTATCGATTTCATTGACATGCAAAGTGAAGACCATAAGAAACAGGTTCTCATGGCTTTGCAACGTAATTTGGAAAAAGACCACGCCAAAACCAAGATCACCGAAGTCTCGGCATTGGGTTTGGTTGAAATGACCCGCAAACGAACCCGGGAGAGCTTGGAGCATATTCTTTGCGAACCCTGTTCAACCTGTGGTGGTCGAGGTGTGCTTAAAACGGCTGAATCGATATGTCTGGAAATTTT
>RFQK01000215.1 GCA_009925045.1 Methylococcaceae bacterium | reverse complement strand
ACCGCAAGCTTTATGTTGATTACATGGCTGTTAATAGCCGATACCTTAAGAGTGATTACGGCTGTTTTGGTCGGCGGTTCTTATCCGGCTTCGAGTGAATCGCCGCATATACCCAGTCAACTTGTCGAAGACTGGGTCAGAGATTAAGACTGAATCTTTTCCGCCAGCAATTGGGTAATTTCGTATTCACAACCACCACAACCTGAACAGGCTCCGGTGATACGTGACAAACGGTCGAGATTATCCACGCCTTGATTGATCAGCTCCTGCAGTTGTTGGCGGGTGCTACCACTACAATAGCAGATGACTTGTTCAGGATCGTTGTTAGCTGAGTCCATGATTATTAGAAAATAATAAGCAACCGACACCCTTAAAGGGCATCGGTTATAAAAATGACTCGCGTTTAGTGATGGCAACCAGTGCCATGAATGTGACCATGAGCAATCTCGTCGGCAGTCGCAGGACGCACATCAACGATTTCTACATCAAAATTCAAATGTTCACCCGCTAAAGGATGGTTACCGTCAATGGTGACATCATCGCCGTTGATCTCAGTAATGGTAATCACACCTGAACCATAGGTAACATCTGCATGGAACTGCATGCCCACTTCGACATCCATCCCTTCAAACATTTTGATTGAAACGACTTGTTTCATATTTTCATCAACCACGCCGTAAGCATCTTCAGGTGCAATCGCCACATTCAATTTGTCACCCGCTACTTTACCGACCAATGCGGCTTCCAGACCCGGAATAATATTGCCTGCACCATGCAAGTACAACAAGGGTTCTGCGCCAGCTGAGCTATCGAGTACCTCACCGTCGTTATTGGTTAAGGTATAATGAAAAGATACTGCGGTGTTATTGGTAATCTGCATGGTTGCCTTAAATACTGAGTTTTAAAGTCTGCATTATACCTTGTTAACTCTTTAAACATGTCACGTTGGCGACCTCCCCGACCTAAATCATCCCCCTATATCACGCCTGAAGGTTATCAGCGCCTGGAAGCGGAATTAAAAGCGCTGTGGGAACGCCGACAATCGGTGACACAGGCCTTGTCTGCGGCAGCAGCTGAAGGCGATCGCTCTGAGAATGCTGAATACATTTACCGAAAAAAAGAACTGCGGGAAATTGATCGACGCATCCATTATTTACAAAAACGCCTACCGGCGTTAACCGTAGTCTCAGAAAAACCTAACAACCGTGATCAGGTTTTTTTTGGCGCAACGGTCACCTTGGAAACTGAATCCGGCGCTGAAGTGCGTTATCGGATAGTCGGTGCCGATGAAATTGATACCAGCGGGGGCTTAATTAGCCTGGACTCACCCTTAGCGCGCTTACTGCTCAAAAAACAATTGGATGATGAAGTTGTTTTTCGACAAGCTGAGCGTGAAAGCCGTTATTACATTATTGCGATCGAGTATTAAATGATTACCATTATTCAGCGCGTGACTCAGGCTAAAGTGACTGTTAACCAAAACGATATCGGCGTCATTCAAGAAGGCATCATGGCCCTGGTAGCGGTGGAGCGTGAGGATAGCACGCGCAATGCCGATCGTTTGTTAGAACGTATCCTCAATTATCGAATCTTTGCCGATGCGGAAGGCAAGATGAATCTCAAGCTCAGCGAAATTCAAGGACAATTATTGCTTGTTCCACAATTTACTTTGGCCGCCAACACCGACAAGGGCAATCGCCCCAGTTTTGCCTCCTCCGCTTCACCCGATCATGCTCGGGAATTATTTGCTTATCTTCAACAACAAGCCTTGCTGCAGTTACCCGGATGTCAATTTGGACAGTTTGGAGCGGATATGCAGGTTTCCCTCATTAATAACGGCCCAGTCACCTTTACTTTACGGGCCTGAGCGGCATACTTAACAATCGAATACCAATCAATACTTTTTTAGTCATATTATTAAACTGTGTTAAATAACACAGTTTTGATTGACATAAGCTAATCCAAACCTAGAATAAGTCCCAGACTTACACAACGAGGTGAATTATGAAACAACAAAACACACTTTTCGCACTGGCTTTAACTGCTATGTTTGCATTAGCAGGTTGTGAAGCCACTAGTCCGGTTGCCGAGGCACCTGCACAAGCTGAAGTAGTCGCTCCTACTACCACTCCTGTCGCGACTCCTGCCGCAGAAGTGAAACCTGAACATTGTGATAAAAATCACAAAGCAGCACATGATTGCAAAGAGCATTGTGCCCATGCCAAAGGCAAAAAAAGCAAACAATGCATCAAACATTGTGCTGATCCTAAAGCAGCGGCAGGCCATGATTGTGTTAAACACTGCGAAGGACATGACGCAAGCTGTGTAAAACATTGTGCTGATAGCAGCAAACATGATTGCGCCAGCCATTGTGCCCAAGGCACCCACGAGTGCGGTCCTGCACATTGCAAAGATCACCACGATCACACAGCGGCTGCCCACGAATGTGGTGCAGTGCATTGTGCCAGCCATGGTGGTGACATGAGCAAATGCTGCGGCGATCATAAATAAATCGCAGTTTGTATAAACTAAAAAAGGCCAGACAATTTCTTGTCTGGCCTTTTTTATTGTCATTCAAGCGGCAAATTATGAACTACCAGCACCCGTTTTCTTAACCATCATCCCTCTGGACGGGTTGTAACCCAATATAGCCAGACTCATAAACAGCAAAAACGCCAAAGCCACACCGCTGGCAGCAAAAACATTAAATTGCTCATACAGCGCAAAACGAATCATTTCAACTGCCAGCGAAAACGGATTGTATTGCGCCAACCAATATAACCACTGACTGGACTCCTTGATTTTCCATAAGGGATATAAAGCCGTCGACATGAAAAACAATGGAAAAATGACAAAGTTCATAACTCCGGCAAAATTCTCCAGTTGCCGAATCAGAGACGAGAGTAATAAACCCAAGGCTCCCAGCATCAGACCTGACAACAGCAAAGCCGGGAGGATATACAGGTAAC
>RFQK01000214.1 GCA_009925045.1 Methylococcaceae bacterium | reverse complement strand
ACTCTCAATACAGAGTTTGGTATAGTCAATGGCGTTGTAGCAAGCGAATGTCAGAGCGTATCTGGAAGGCATCATAGGGCTGAATAGGGCTGTGGGGTTTGTCGAATTATAAGGCATATGGGATTGACATCCCTTAAAATTGCCATGCGGCTGATTGGTTTTAGGTGATAACCGATTAGCGCAGATCACAAAGGATTAAGTGTTTTAGCGAGTAGTTTTACCTCTATTATGGAAATAGTTTATGAGATTTAAAAAAATATTGGTGGTTTGCCCTGCAAATACTGTGACCGGTGGGCCAGAGGCTTTGCATCAACTGGTCAATCATATGTGTAGCCTGGGCTTGTCAGCAGCCATCGTGTATTACCCTTTTGATAAAGAATTTGCTACGCCCTTGGCCTATCAAGATTATGGTGTTCCGGTCGAAAAATATGCCGACGAAGAGGGAAATATCATTATCTTCCCCGAAATATATCCTTATTTGGCCTTAAAAGTTAAACAAGCCAAAGCGGGGCTGTGGTGGTTGTCTTTGGATAATTTTCTGGAAAAAAGGTATTTATCACCCCTGCGTGATGGTTTCCGATATTTCAAAAAAGTTTTAAAAGGTGAGCGGCCGTTACGTGGTGCCAAAGATTTAAAAAATCTCCTGCATTTCTCGCAAACAGAACACTCGACCCGCTATCTTGTTGAATGTGGTATTACCCCGATCCCGCTTATTGATTCCATCAATGAGGGTTTCTTGACCGATCGCTATCTGGATAAAACGGATCATAAACAAAATAGAATTCTCTATAACGCTACCAAGGGTAAAAATATAACGGAGCAATTAATTGCCGCCTATCCTGATTGGGAGTTTGTCGGATTAAAGGGATTGAATCGGGAACAGTTATCTGAAAAGCTGTACCACTCAAAAATATATATGGACTTCGGACACCATCCGGGCCGCGACAGAATGCCACGGGAAGCAGCCATGCATGGCTGTTGTCTGATAACGGGGGTTTTAGGTTCGGCTGGAAGGCTCATTGCTTGGATTGCCTTGCGAATGAGCCTGATGCGTAGCCTTGACTGAGCGTTTACTCAATCAAAATACTGCTGATTTCAGGCCTAAACTGTCTACGCCAGAGATCAATTTTTTCGACCGGTAACGCTATGCGAGTTGCCATTTCTGAGTTTATCAGCGCTGAAAGATCGCCTATATTGTCACGATCCAGTACGTTCAGGCTGAAGTCAATCTGTTTTTCCCGGGCTCTGTTATCAACACCAATGATGAGTGAGCGTCGTCCTTTTTGCATGGCGCGGATGGCGGCATGTAAGCGTGTTCCGACATATTCAAGTGACTCGGTTTCAGTCAGTAATTGATCAAAATCCATTAATGCGGGGCCGATGACCGTCATTTGATCGAAAGCATCCGGGTCAATCAGGCTTTGCAAATACTCCAGGTCATTAGCACCCTGTTTCCAGAAAAATATTTTTTTATAGTTAGCGAATAAAGTGGAAATTAATGCCCTGTCGGCATCCGGGGACTGTCTGTAATCGGTCAGTGTAAAAACGACTTGCTCGGATTTGAGTGTGGGGATTTTTGCGCAATGATCAGGGGTCAAACGCCATAAAGTTGGACAACCGGTATTAATAACATTATCGATACCTAGCGCACGCATTTTTTGTTCAGTATAGCTATCCCGTACGGAATGGAGAAAGGTTTGCGACAAGATGGTTTTATAGAATAATCGACTCAGCCGGGTGGTGGGTTCGTTGTAATTTTTCCAGCCACAGCCAAATAAAATGGCATGTTGCTTCAGGTGCATGGCTCCTGCCTGACTGATGGCCCATTGATTTTTTTTGCTGCTAAGAAAAATATTCGAGCTGAGCAAATTAGTACCGCCAACAAATACCCTGGATGATTTTTTGATGCGGCGTATCGCTTTAAATGTCAGAGGGTAATGGGTTGGGTAACGCACTGTGTGTTCGTAAGGAAATAGCAGGCGGATTTGCTGGTTGATCGCATCCATAATAATGGCATCGCCACTGTTAAAAGATCCGCAGTAAGTGTCGTAAATTGCGATTGTCATCAGGTTTCAGCTTTTAAATTAGGCTCAAATTCCGGTGCGTAATACTCGGTGGTTTTATACAAGAATTCAGCGCTTGCCGACAAGGTTAAAAAACCATGAGCAAAGCCGGGCGGAATCCAGAGTTGTTTTTTGTTCTCAGCGGATAAAATTTCCGCTACCCACTGGCCATAGGTGGGTGAATCCTGACGGATATCCACAGCTACATCAAATACTTCACCGTGTATGACGCGCACCAGTTTGCCTTGCGCTTTGGGTGCTAATTGATAATGCAAGCCGCGTAATACCCCACGTTGGGATTTGGAGTGATTGTCCTGAACAAATTGCACTGAATAGCCAACAGCCTCTTCAAACACTTGCTGATTAAAGCTTTCAAAGAAAAAACCGCGATCATCTCCAAAAACTTTGGGTTCCAGCAAGATCACATCGGCTATGGCTAAGGGGGTGGCTTTCATCGATAAACGGCTTCTTTGAGTATGTGTAACAAATACTGGCCGTATTGATTTTTAATCAGCGGCTGGGCCAGTTGCAGGAGGTGTTCGTCACTTATCCAGTGGTTACGCCAAGCCACTTCTTCCGGACAACAGACTTTAAGTCCCTGGCGTTTTTCAACGGTCTGAATAAAGTTACTGGCTTCAATCAGGCTTTCATGGGTGCCGGTATCCAGCCAGGCGTAGCCACGCCCCATAATTTGTACTTTCAGCGCTTGCTGTTGCAGATACAAGCGATTGATGTCGGTAATTTCCAGTTCGCCGCGCGCCGATGGCTTGAGTTCGGCAGCCATGTCCAGAACCTGATTGTCATAAAAATATAAACCGGTTACCGCATAGTGACTTTTAGGCTGTACAGGTTTTTCTTCCAAATCGGTAGCCTTGCCATCGGCATCAAAACTGACCACGCCGTAGCG
>RFQK01000213.1 GCA_009925045.1 Methylococcaceae bacterium | reverse complement strand
CCGCCCAGATCTGGGCGGTTAGTCTTTAAGGCTTCTCTGGAAGCTGATCGCACTGCACTAGCCAATCTCCAAACCCGTACTACACTGATTAGCTCATCAAGCTTAACAGGGTGTGAGTATGGACAAATACGTCTGGCAAAATCTAACAAACGCTTTTAACGATCTGATAGATCGGTTTTTTTCCTGGCTAGACAGTCTCGATGAGCGGGCCAGGAATCTGCATATGTTCATGATGATGGGTTTGATGCTGATCCTTTTGAGTTTGGGCGGCTGTCAGTATCGTCTGCATGATGATATGAATCAGTATGAAAATGCTAACCTGCAACTTGCTCAGGCTATTGAAAAGCGTCAGAAGGATCTAGAGTCTTTTCGGTTACAGGAAAAGCAGGCCGCCGAAACACATACCAAGTTGAGTGTCTTACAAGCTTCTCTGGATAAAGCTCGAGCACCCGCAACGCTGTTGTTGGAATTGGCCAACATCATGCCCTCTCATATTCGTATTTCCCGATTCGTTCAACGTGGCGACAGCTTAAATCTTGAAGGGAAAGCCAAGTCCAATGCGGATGTTGCGGTATTGGTGCAAAGTCTTGCCAAGAATGCGGTTTTTTTTGATCCCGTCTTAATCAGTCTTAAGCAATCCCCAATCCATTCGGAGTCCCTGGAGGATTTTGAGGTCGCGGTCAAATGGAAAATTCCAGTGCATGAGGTGGCTGGATGAGTGGGCTTTCCCTCAATAGTCAGGATTCACCAGGATTCAAGATTGGGCTGTATTTTGGCGTGTTAATACTCTTGGTTCTGTTGAGCTATGTTTGTTTTAGGCAGTTCTCGCAATTACAGCAGCTTAAGAGTGTTTATCTTTCTCAGATTAATCAGTTAACTGAACTCAAACAGGTTCTTACTGGTTTTGCTCGTGTTCAAGCCCAGCATCAGCAAAATCAGGAAAAAATCAATCAGCTTGCTGGCTTGATTGCTCATTCGCAGCAAACGACACAGGCGGCGATTGCCTTGTCGAGTCAACTGGTTGAGAGTGGCATGCAAATCAAATTATTTCAGCCTGGCCTCAGTCAGATACCAAACCCATTTTTTAATTTTCAGGTATTGGGTTCCTATCAGCAGTTAATCGAATTTTTGCGCATCAACAGTAGTCGTTGGCCCTTAAGGAGTGTCCAGGAACTGAACATCGTTCCGGAGGCCAACACATCAGGGCGCTTATTCGTTTCTGGGGTAATCAAAATCTGTGGTGCTGATGAGAAAAACTTGTCGGAGACAGCATGCTAAGGTCGGTCAGTTGCTTGTTGGCGGCTTTGTTAGTGATGGGGTGTGATCGGCCAGATGAAAATCGCTTAGCGATTGTTTTAGCAGATGAGGATGTCTTGCCTATTCAGGATGTACCGCAACAACTAGCATCCTTATCAGCTGATATGCCTGCAGCTTCAGAATCTGTGCGGGACCCATTTCAGTGGGCGGAAACTGGGTCGCTTCAGGCTTCGCAAACCAGAATTCACGAAATTCTGGAGGCGCATGCCTTGGAAACCTTGTCATTGGTCGGCGTGTTGCTGGATGCCAAAAACAGCCTGGCCTTAGTCAAAAGTCATCAAGGTTTGCATGCGCTACAAATTGGTCAGCATATTGGTTTGCATGAAGGTTGGGTGGTTAGGATTTTACATGACCAGATCGAAATACAGGAACCCGCGGTTTTGGGTGGACCGGGTTCGATTCAGCACTTAATCATGAGGGCTTCGAAATGAAGACAGTGTCAGGGCGTTGGTCAAAACACAACGGTTTCAGTCTGCTACTCGTATTGGTGCTGATAGTCATGAGTAGCCCTGCGGGTTCCAATCCTGTTCAAGCTAAGACAGGCAAAACATTATCCATGAATTTTCAGGACATCGACGTCAGATCGGTGCTGCAAATTCTGGCGGATTTCAGTGGATTTAATATTATCGCAGCCGATACGGTATCAGGTAATGTCAGTCTCAAATTAAGCGATGTCCCTTGGGATCAAGCCCTGGATATGCTTATGAAAAGCAAAGGGCTGTCTAAAAGACAGGAAGCGAATGTAATATTGGTCGCTCCGGCGGCTGAGATCACCAAAATAGAAAAAGACCAATTGGAATCCCAAAAAGTAAGGGATGCTTTAATTCCGCTCAGTTCTGAAATCATTCAAATTCATTACGCCAAGGCCTCCGAGATCTGCAGCATCTTGATGGGGGTTGGAAATTACGCCTACGCATCGAATAGTGCTTCTAATTCCTCAAATAATAATTTACAAAGTGGCTGCGGTGCATCGGCAGGATTGCATCAATCAGGAGGGCAAGAGTCTGGGGTTGTCAAAAACGAAACTGGACGTTTGATTTCGCCAAGAGGGGTAGTGATTGTTGATGCAAGAACTAATACGCTTATTGTGAAGGATACCGCCGCTGCGATGCTGGACATTCACAAAATGATTGCTGCTTTGGATGTTCCGGTCAGGCAGGTGTTGATCGAGACTCGCATTGTGGTTGCCAACACCAGCTTTGCCAGAAACTTAGGCGCTAAGTTTGCCACCAAGACTATGGCAAAAGATTATGAGAAAACCGATGGTTTGGCTGAGTTAGGCTATACGCTGAATGCTGCTTCAGCAGTCGCTACGGGGGGAATGTCAAGCTTGGCGGCAACTTTGGCCAGTGGCGCCAATCATTGGCTAGATGTCGAGATTCAAGCGATGCAGGCTGATGGATTGGGAGAACAAATAGCCAATCCAAGAATTATGACAACCGATCGGGTCACAGCCAGTATCAGTCAGGGGGTGCAGATTCCCTATACCACCCAGACCGCTAACACGATCAATACTCACTTTAAAGATGCGGTGCTGCAACTTGAGGTCACGCCGCAAATAACCCCGGGTGGGAGTGTGATTATGGATCTCGATATCACCCGTGATTCGCAAGGCAAAAATGTGGTGACCGGTGGTCAGGAGAATGTGGCAATAGATAAAC
>RFQK01000212.1 GCA_009925045.1 Methylococcaceae bacterium | reverse complement strand
GGTTTTTTGGCGTTTTTGGGGTTTTTGCGGGGCAAACGTTGTTTAACCGGGCTGACGATTAAAGGCTGATTAGCACTGGCTTGACTCAGATCAACCGTGTATTGCTTATATTGAACGCCCTCGGGATTGCGAATTTCGAGTACCAGATTGACACGCGGGTCTTGTAAGGCCTGTTGTGAGGACAGTTTGAGTTTATTGCCCTCAGTACTGAGATCAATTTCTGGACGTGGGTCTGTATCTGCACTATAAGCCGGATTTTTCTTTTGGATCAGCCGGTATTGGGTGCGACCATTGTCGGCCGGGTCCAGGCTCAGAGGAATTTCGGCACTAAATTTCTGGTTAAGGCCAGATTTTATTTCCATATCGCCGGTTTCGCTGGCCAATGCTGTAAGCGTAAAGCTAAGGCAGAACAGGGTGCTGGCGTATTTTAGGCAGGATCTGTACATAGGAGTTTCCGACGCAGTTAGTTGGATCTAGGGTTAGGGGGTTGAATAAACTGGCTTAGATCAGGCCCTGTTGCTGAGGGCAGCGGATCGATTTCATTAGCAAGAATTTTTAAGACCACGCGTCGGTTACGGGCGCGGCCTGTTTCCTGCTGGTTATCAGCGATGGGATTGTTTTCCGCGTAGCCGACGGCGGCCAGGCGCTGGCGATTCACCCCTTGCTGGATAAAATAGCGCACCACACCGCTGGCCCGAGCGCTGGATAGCTCCCAGTTAGAGGGGTACACTTTGGTTTTGATCGGTTTATCATCGGTATAGCCCTCAACTCGGATAGGATAGGCTTCCGTGCTGAGTAATGCCGTAATCCGGTTAAGCGTGGCAGTGGCTTCGCTGTTAAGGGTGGCATCGGCTGATCCAAACAGGATGCTGGCGTTGATATCAATACTGATGCCCCAGCTGGATTGTTGAATTTGGACTTTGCCTTGTTCGATTAAACTGTGTAACTGATTATGTAAACGTGAGGCCAGGCTGGTGATCTGGGTGGTTTGCGGGTCCAGATTAATGGCGTGGTTGCTGGCTGGTTCGGGTACTAAAGCACTGCTGTTGGAATGAACAGGCTGTTCCTGCGCGAGTGTAATCAGGGGTGAACCTGCCAGCAGTGCGTTGGTTTCTCCGGCAGTGGCCTTTGTGGCTTGCTCGGTCTCTGGTGGCATGCAAGCCGGCGGGTTGGCCGGGGCGGCCGCTGCTGACGCCAGGGTTTGCTGCGCAGGGGTTTGTTGCTGGTATTTCAGGGTATTCATGGCGTATAGAACCACGAAAAAAGCCAGCATCAGGGTAATAAAATCCGCATAGGAAATCAGCCAGCGATCCTGGTTGTGACGTAGTTCTTCGGTTTCCTGATAGGGTTTACGCGTCATGTTCGGCGCCAGACTGGCGGTAGCTACTCAGACGTTCCTGAATGAGTTTTGGGTGTTCGCCCTGGCGGATCGAGGTAAAGGCATCAGCCAGCATTTCACGCTTTAAAATTTCCAGTTGTAAGTGTTGCTTGAGTTTATTGGCAATTGGAAGAAATATCAGATTAGCCAGTCCGACGCCATAAATGGTCGAGACAAAGGCAGTGGCAATGCCTTGTCCGAGTAAATCAGGAGAGCTGATGTTTTCCATCACATTACTCAGACCCAGAACTGCACCGAGAATACCCATGGTTGGCGCATAGCCACCTGCGGCATCCCAGACTTTAATCGCCCGATATTGTTCGCGCTCATAACTATTAATATCAATTTCCAGTATCTCGCGCATTTTCTGCACTTCGACACCGTCAACGACCAGGCGCAGGCCTTTGGCAATAAAAGGGTCGGGATAATCGGAAATCAGGTTGTCCAATTTCAGCATGCCTTCCAATCGGGCAGTGGAGTTCCAGGAATGGATGGAGCGGGTCAGTTCATTATAAAAGTCATCATAGGGTTTAAAGGCGCGTTTCAGCATCCGGACTCCGGCGAGCAAATTGGGGATACCATTTTGCAGCAGAACCGCACTCAGGGTGCCACCCAGTACGATGATCAGTGAAGCGGGTTGCAGTATGGATTCAATACTGCCGCCTTCTAGGGTCTGGCCCAGAATAATGGCCGAAAGACCAAACGCCAGTCCGGCTAAACTTCCCCAATCCATGTGTGCTCCTTTAAATGACTGCGCAGACGACCAATGGCCTGACTGTGGATTTGCGATACCCGGGATTCTGAAATTTCCAGCACCGCACCAATTTCTTTCAGGTTAAGTTCCTGTTCGTAATACAAGCTCATTACCAGTTTGTCTTTTTCCGGTAAAGCGTTAATGGCGTTTATCAGCGCATCTTTAAAACCGGATTCGAGCAAAGCTGACAGAGGATTTTCGTCTTTTCCGGAGTTAAATCGATCCAGAAAAGAGTCTTCATTTTCATCAGAGCCAAAATCTTCCAGATACAATAATTGATGGCCGCTGTTGTCACTCAGAAATTTGCGATACTCGGGCAAGCTCAGCGCAAGCTGGGTGGCAATTTCTTGTTCGCCGGGCGGGCGGCTGAGTTGTTTTTGCAAAACGAGAACGGCGTTTTCAATTTTCCGCATATTCTCCCGCACCGAACGCGGTAACCAGTCCATGCTTCTGAGTTCGTCAAGCATGGCGCCGCGGATACGCAGACTGGCATAGGTTTCAAACTGCGCCTGTTGTGTGTCTTCGTAACGGTTAATCGCATCCAGAAGCCCTAGCATGCCGGCTTGTATCAGGTCATCTTCTTCAATATTGTCCGGTAACTTGGCTTTTAACTGGTAAGCAATTTTTTTGACTAAATCAGTATAGTCCTCAAAGCGTAGTGCAGTATTTTGGCGGCCGTTGACATCGTACATGGCAAATCTGGGTGGTGAGCGCTTGGCGAATGTCAAATGCCGGGTTGTGGAGCCGGAATTCTGGCGGTCAGCTGGTCAGCAATCGTCAGCAGTGTTTTGGCGGTCGGACTGCTGGGAAACGCATCAAGCACTGATTTACCGGACTGTACCGCTGATAAAAAGTAGGGGTCGTTGGG
>RFQK01000211.1 GCA_009925045.1 Methylococcaceae bacterium | reverse complement strand
CTTTGATATTTTCCGATGTATATCGTTCACCACGTGGATTGATGACATGCCCGCCTTTTTCAAGTACTTCATAGGCCAGCGGAATATCTCCCGTAATCACCAGATCACCGATATTTAAGCGAACCAAAATTTCTTTGTCCGCCACGTCAAAACCAGACTGCACCTGAATAAATTTAATGTATCGGGAAGGCCATATGCTTAATGAGTGATTAGCAAAAAGTGTGACTGTTATTTGGGTGCGCTCAGCAACCCTAAATAAAATCTCTTTGACAGTTTTTGGACAGGCATCCGCATCAACCAAAATATTCATAAGCCTCTGTGATCAAGTGAAAACTGCAAGGACCTTAGCATAGATTTTTTAAAAACGAGTTATCTTGGCGATTTTTTGAGCTTTTTTGTTTCTGATTCTTACTTTGTTTGATAGAAGAATAGAATTCATTGCAGATCATCAAGGTCAGCGCCAAAACCCCTGCTTCAAACCTTCAAGTTGTTGCTGAAAAATGATCGTCGGTATTACCCCCCCAACAAGCCGCTCATCATGCTCATAGGTGAGCACAATAGTCTGTTTTGCGATTGCCATTGCCAGTTTTCATCAAAAACTTCTATCAAAGGGGTGAAAGCCAAATTGACAACCACAGAAAAGATATTGATTCGATATTTATTGACATAAACCCATAAATACATATGATAGCGCATCGATACTTTATACCCAAAGAGGTGATGCATGGAAAACCCCAAAGATACCGAAAAAGACCATTTCATTCTTTATCTGGTTTTAGCAACCATTGTGTTGGTAGCGGCAATCTTATTAGTCAAACTTAACGAGAATGAAAAATTTGCGCCGATCAAACAACAACTGGATGAAGAATCTCAACAAATGCATATCCGTGTTATCCGTGAATACGAGGACTGAATCATGTACCAATATTTGACCGCAACTTTTGTGATAATTTTTTTTGCTATACCCTCCGCTCAGGCAACGGAGTACATTTACAGAGATGTCATGGGCAACACCTTACCGTCTGCGCAATGCAATACCGAATCAATAGCCAAACAAATCGCCAGTCAAGAGACAACGATCTCTCGATACGGTAAACGTTTCTGTCAGATGCAGGGTTATGGCTGGCATCTGGAAAAAATCAAACAAACAGGTACTACCGCATGCAATGCCTGTCCTGGCAACAATGCTCAACAAAAATGTAAGCAGGATGAGCTTTTGGTGACATGCAAACGCATTAAACCTGGCACAGTAGGCATGCTTCCAGGAAAGGGGTAATTTTCAAACAAAGACTGTATTTGGCAAGACCTTGGTATGGGGTTCAAGAGAGCATACTTAACCCCATACCCTCCAAATGATTGGCTTCTTGGATCCCAGGTTAGATATAATTTTTTAAAGCAATTTGTTAACTGTTTGATTTATGCCAAATAGCAAACAAAACGCTTAGAGTCTTGGCTAAGGCGGGTTGTAAACTTCCCACACCTAGCTCTTGATTGGGTCGTTTTTCACCGAAAAACCAGACTGAGAAAAATCAAGCAACTCAGATTTAATGTTAGCCACTATGCTTAATAAGCATGACTCGACAAGAATCAGTATTGCCAACGAACTGATTTCAACGGTGATTATTAACGGTTGAAGGAATAACAAAGCCACTGGCTTGCATATTAATTGCCTCAGGATGCTTCCGGTAGTGTTGTCGTAAACAATTTGCCAAGGCGCGCTTCGTATCATCTTCCACTCGACAAATATCACCTTCCGGTAAGCAGGCA
Source organism: Methylococcaceae bacterium (assembly GCA_009925045.1). Classification (GTDB taxonomy): domain Bacteria; phylum Pseudomonadota; class Gammaproteobacteria; order Methylococcales; family Methylomonadaceae; genus Methylomonas. The sequence goes on along the minus strand of RFQK01000211.1, from coordinate 1,233 downwards.
ACAATCTGTTGCAACAGTTCATTTTGAGGTGACGGCATTTTTGACACCCAAGATGCCAGCAATGCCCGATTTATTGTTGATGGCAGAGAGGCCAGAATCCCCACATCGTTTTGATCATGCACCAGCAAGCCCGAGGTGGTTCCTCGATCAAGCGTTAGCACCTGAAAAAAATACAAGGTATGGTAATCAAGCTGACGATTGCGATTGTCGATTGTTACCGTCTGGCGGGTCGTAAGAGCAGACGAAAAAATATCGCAGTAGGTGTCAATTGCAACTTCGCCAACTGTTTTTGCCAGCTCTAAATCCTGATCAAAATCAGTGCTAAAGTAATTTTCCAAATAAAAGTGCGTTACGCCACGATGACGTCCCAGAACAGGAATATAAAAATAAACATCCCCCTGTTCTGCAGCAACATCGTATTGTTTTGGAGCAGCTTGCTTGAGTTGACCGGCAAAGCGTTCTTTATCGGTATCAAATTCATTTGAAGGATTAAGATCAGCCATTAAACGCCAGTAACCACTACCCTCTTTCATCTCCGTCCAGCTGATATGAATATGGACAGAGGGTGCTAACGGATTATCTGGGTGAATAATGGTGGAAATCGCTGTAGCGGAAGCCAGCTTCTTGCTCTGATCATCATCATAATGCACCTGAGAGATATTGACAGAACCTCGATTGAATAGGGTGTTGTCACTCGCCATAAAGCGCACCCCCCCTCCATGCAAACCTTCGTCACGTAACCATTCAATCGGGGTGAAACAACAGCCCTGCCCAAATTGTTGGCTGATTTTATCCAGACCATTCACAAAACGACTTTGTAAATCACAAACCAATAAATACGCTGAATCAGCTCGTAACGATTGTGCTTTTGTGATGATCATTGAAGACTCTTTCCTTATCCATTCAAAAAGTGAGTAATTATTTTACGATATTCAGAAAAACTCTTAAAAAAATGCTGCATCCAAATCAACAAAATCCGTTCAAAATCGTAACGATATCGTTTGAAGACCGAATCTTCTGCGTTTTCAATAATCTGTTTTGGCGTCATCGGTAGTCGGCAACAAACAGCCCGATAGATAGCCCTTACCAAAATTAACGGTTTGCGGCCTTTCCAATAGGAACCAAGTGCAGTAAGCGTTTGCCGGCACTGGCTTTTCGTTCCCGTTACACTTCAAATGAAACCTTGTGCGCCGAAACTACCGATTCAATCAATGCGGGAGTGTTTTACAGAGC
>RFQK01000022.1 GCA_009925045.1 Methylococcaceae bacterium | reverse complement strand
GAGTAGGGGATGGTTTGACGGCTTTGACGCGGTGCGACAGCGTGATGCTCATGATTCCTCGGCTGTAATGGCTTAAACAGCCGCTCATTATACGTCTATTGCCGAGGATTTGAATTGGGCAGATCGGGGATAAAGTTAATCGACTCTATTGAGGATGATTAATTTTTTCCAAACAAACCACCATGGTGTGGCGGACAATGAAAAAGGTCATGGCCATCGCGAAAAGTGCGTAATGGCGCGTAATCAGAATACCGGCTAAAACTAATCCTATTAGCCAACCCATGCTGAAACGACTCAGTTTTTCGAGTTGTCGTAAATACAGCACGGACTCCACGTCAAAATAATGCGCTTTGTTGATCAGGGACAAGGTTAATACAGCGGTCAATAAAGCAAAATAAACCGGATACCAGAAAAACATGGGGGCACTGGGATCGAACTGAGGCTGCCAGTAAGCATACCAAACCAGCAAACTGCTGGTGGCGAAACCATCATGCCAACTCAGTGAACTGACTTTTTTAAAGGATGCTGCCAGCAGACTCCCTAACATCAAAACGACACCCGTTCCTAATGCGGCGGGGGTGACTAATAAGTCTAAATAGTCCTGTTGGTGACTGCTCACCAGGGTTGCCAAAATCACGCAAGCAATAATGAAACCTAACATAATGACTCTCCTATGCTAAAACCGCCAGAGCACTTGCATAATCAGGTTCAGCCGTAATTTCACTGACGAGTTCCTGATAGATAACGCGGTCGTTTTCGTCTAGGATGATGATACCGCGAGCCATGAGACCCGCCAATAAACTGTCGGTCAGTGTTAAACCATAGTCTTGGGCAAAACTGGACCGAAAACTCGAAAGGGCACTTAAATTTTTGATGCCATCAGTCTCACAAAAACGCACTTGCGCAAAAGGCAAATCTGCAGAGATGACTAAAACTTCGGTATTGCGTAATTGCGCGGCTTTTTCGTTAAATTTGCGCGTTGAAGTCTGACAGGTAGGCGTGTCGAGACTGGGTACTATCGACAATAATTTACGTTTGCCGGCAAAGTCTTTCAGACTGAGGTCACGCAGTTGACGATTACATAAGCGGAAATCCGGGGCTTGAGTGCCTATGGCGGGTAACTCGCCACAGGTATGGATAGGTTTGCCTTGAAAATTAATCGTTGCCACTACGCACTCCGGGTCAGGGTCATTTTTTACGTTTGGTGAAATCTATCAGGCGTTTGCGTTTTTTGACTTGCCGATCACTCAATTGATTTTTAAGACCCTGGAATGGATTCTCCGGTGATTTAAATACCAAGCGAATCGGCGTGCCCTTTAGTCGCAATTGCACCCTAAAATAATTCATTAGATAGCGTTTGTATGCACCCGGCAGTGAGTCGGTCTGTACGCCATGGATTACCACAACTGGGGGATTACGGCCGCCTTGATGGGCGTACTTGAGCTTGATACGACGCCCTCCAACCAAGGGGGGTTGATGGTCTTTAATCGCATCGCCGAGAATTCGAGTCAGTGTCGGTGTCGATAAATCGATCATGGTTGATTCGTACAAACTATGCACGACATCGAAGAGCTTACCTACACCACTGCCATGTAAAGCTGAGATCGGATGTTTTTCAGCAAAATCTAGAAATGAGAGTTTAATTTCAATCTGTTTTTTAACGAATTCTCGATGTTCCCCGTCTAAGCCATCCCATTTGTTCAAACCAATAATCAGCGCTCTTCCCGCTTCAAGAACCAAGCCCAGAATATGGGCGTCCTGATCGGTTACGCCTTCACGGGCATCAATTAGATAAATGACGACATGGGCCTTTTCAATGGCTTGCAGCGATTTGATAATACTGAATTTTTCAACGGCCAAGGATACTTTGGCGCGACGACGCATACCGGCAGTATCGATAATGGTGAATTTTTGCTCATTCCGTTCAAAAGGAATATAAATACTGTCGCGGGTCGTACCTGCTTCGTCGAATACCACCACCCGTTCTTCACCCAGAATACGGTTAACTAAAGTGGACTTGCCGACATTGGGACGGCCAACAATAGCAATTGCAACCCCTGGATCTTCGCTTTCCAATTCTTCGGTATTTTCAGGCAGCAGTCGATCAATCTCATCCAAGAGTTCATGGACATTACGGCCATGAGAGGCGGCGATTGGCACGGGTTCACCAAAGCCTAAGCTGTAAAAGTCGTTAGTGACCGTTTGGCTGTCAATGCCATCGATTTTATTCACGACTAAGACTACCGGTTTACCCAGTTTCCTCAGCATGGCAGCAATGGCAGCATCTGAAGCATTGAGTCCGTCGCGGGCATCAACCAGAAAAAAAACCACATCGGCTTCTTGCAAAGCAATTTCGACTTGTTTCTTAGCGAAAACGTCGATGCCTTCCAGATCGTCGGTAATACCACCGGTATCGACCACCAAACAATCGCGTTCGCCGCGTTTAACCCGACCGTACTGACGGTCACGGGTCAATCCTGGGTAGTCAGCCACTAAGGCTTCACGACTGCGGGTCAGATAATTGAACAAAGTCGATTTTCCGACATTGGGACGCCCAACCAGGGCGATAACAGGTAACATGCTAATGAACTCTCAGGGCAGCCAGGGTGCCGTCTTTGGCGTAGATAAAAACTGTGCCATCGACAACGACAGGCGATTTACGATTATGCAGATCTTTTTGTTTCCATAAGGCGGCACCGTTGCGTTGATCGACTTGAGATACTTCTCCATGCGTATCGCTGACATACAGATAACGTAAATCGGTACTTAAACCCGTATAAGAAGACAATTCTTCATTCCGCCAGATTACATCCCCATCGGTTTCAGCGACTGAGGCAGTGCCGCCCTGGTAACTGGCAATAAAAATGGCGCCCCGACGTTCCACAGGATCAGCATCTAAATCGACTAAACGCTCAATTTCAGACCGACCGGTTGGCATCACAATCGTGGATTCCCACAGAGTTTTCCCGTCGTGAAGCTGTAATGCAGTTAATTTACCGTTTGCGTTGCCGGCAACGAGCATATCGTCTAAAGCCAGGGGATTGCCCGTGCCTCGAATACTCAAGGCCGGAACACTTTGTTCAACTGACCAGACTTGTGCGCCGGTTGTTTCGTTGAGGGCTTTGATTTTGCCATCCGTGGTTCGGATAAAGACCATGCCATGCGCAACAACAGGTACCGCTAAGACTTCACTGGAGACTTCAGTGCTCCATTTTTGCTCGCCACTGACTTTATCAAAAGCGACTACTTCAGCATGGCTGGTACCTAAAACGACAACATGAACCCCTAGGCCGGGGCCCGCACTAAATGGAAAAGCGCTTTTGACTTCCCAGAGTAGATCACCTGTTACAGAATTTCTGGCTTGAACCAGTCCGGCATGATCCGCGACATAGGTAGTGCCAGACGCTGTTGCAGGCACCAACTTCATAAACTGGCCGCCAGCACCATCGCCTATGCTTTGTTGCCAGATTTGCTCAGCATGTAATTCAGCAACAAATTTTTCATCGAGAACTGCGGGTGGATCAGAGGTGTCATCTTCACCAAAAATATAATCAGACAAACCGGAGATCATGTCTCGACCGGCATCCAGTCCGGCGCAGCCGCTAAGCAAGCCAAGGCTGAAAATAACAGTTGCAGTGATTGAATGACGACGGATCCTAGTCATTGAAAAAGCTTCCAGAAATTATTTAGGGTTTAATCAACGCACTAGTGGTCAAATCATCCAATTTGAATTGAACGAGTGGTGTCGCCTGGCCACTGCGAATAGCACTTTGATAGGCATTCCGTGCTTCATCATAACGCTCCAAGCCCAGATACAAATCGCCTTGTAATTCATCGTAATTTGCAGAAAATCCTTCGGCTTTGCTTGGATCGACTTCAGCAATCAGTTTCAAACCTTGTTCGTATTGTTTGGTTTCTAACAGCAATTGGATTAAACGCAAACGGCTAAGGTGTTGTAATTCAATGTCAGCATTGCGAATTTCTTTTTCGAAAATGGCTTTGGCCGCATCAATGTCGCCTTTGGTAACCTTGATTTTAGCCAGTTCTAATGCCGCATAGTGACTATAGACCGTTGTATCATATTGACTGCTTAGTTTGCCGGCGAGGGTTTCCGCTGATTCCAGGTTGCCGCTAGCAGAGGCGTCTAACAGATTTTGATATAAGTCGGATGCTTGGCTTCGTTGCTCAAGTTTGTAGCCCTGCCAGGCATTAAAGCTGGCGACCAGAATAATCGCCCCAAAAACCCCGGCAATTAATGCCGTGTTATTACTCGCCCACCATTTTTTTAACTGTTCGAGTTGTTCTTCTTCGGTATCGTAAATTGCCACGTTGATTCTCTACTGGTCTCAATTAAAGGTTGTCATTGTTCAGGTATTGCTGGAGCGTAGCCAACAACTGTTCAAAATTTACTGTACTTTGCTCTGCTTCTATACGAAGCGGCTTTAAAGCGATTAGCGCAGGGAGGGCGTCTCGCAGTTTTTCTGACCAAATCAGACCCATTTTTTCAGCCTGCTCACCGACACGTATCATGTAGACATCGGTATTCGGTTTTAAAACAGCGGTGTCGAATTGTTCGACCAAGGCCAAAATACGTTCCATACCCATCGCAAAGCCTATCGCATGATTGGCTTTACCACCCAATTGCTCAATCAGTCCATCGTAGCGACCACCGGCACAAATCGTACCTTGAGAGCCTAATGCATCAGTCACCCATTCAAACACCGTTTTACCATAGTAATCCAGACCTCTCACGAGTCGTGGATTTAAGGTGTATTGAATATGCATAGCATCCAAAACATCCGTCAGGGCTTGAAAATGCTGGCGACTTTCTTCACCTAAGTGGTCAAGAAGCACAGGCGCTTGGCCTAACATCGCCTGCATATCGGGATTTTTGCTATCCAGTCGACGCAAGCTGTCTTCATCCAGGACAGCGAGATGTTGCCGGAAATACTCGACCAGTTTAGCACGATAAGTCGCACGTTCTTCGCTAGTTCCCAACGAGTTGATTTGCAACTCGACCCGGTTACGGATGCCAATATTGCGCCACAAACGATCGCTTAACAAAATCATTTCTGCATCAATATCAGGCCCTGGCATGCCATAGGTTTCTACGCCGAGTTGGTAAAACTGGCGATAACGACCTTTCTGAGGCCGTTCGTGTCGGAACATTGGGCCGTAATACCAGAGTCTGTGGCTTTGATTGTGAAGTAAACCATGCTCTAAACAGGCTCGTAAACATCCTGCTGTACCTTCAGGACGCAGCGTTAAAGAATCACCGTTTCTGTCCTCAAAGGTATACATCTCCTTTTCAACGATATCAGTGACTTCGCCAATAGAGCGTTTGAATAAATCGGTTTTTTCAACAATTGGCAGGCGGATTTCCTGATACCCATAAGCTGATAGGACCTGTCGGGCATGGCTTTCCAACCAGTGCCAGTAGGGCGACTGTTCCGGCAAAATGTCGTGCATGCCGCGAATAGCCTGAATTGCCTGTTGTTGTTTTGCCATATCGTCTGTGCTGAATTAATTGCTGATCGTGTTTTTAATTTTCTGAGCTTGCAGTGAATCCGGAAATTCTTGCAGTAATTGTTGTCGATACACTGAGCTCAGCTCAGCGTCACCGAGGGCGCGTTCGGTTTGAAAAGCCAGCCATAAAGCGTCGGCATTGGATTTGCCGGTTTGTGTGTAGCGTAACCAGTATTCACGAGCGCTGATATATTGATGTTGGGTATAGCTAATTTTTTGCATAGCCAGCAGAGCCGGCCAGTAATCCGTTTTTGCTTCCAGGGCCTTTTGTAAATAATGGACAGCCTCATCCGGATTGGATGCTTGATTAAAGCACTGTCCCAGACGAGTTTGAGCATGCCAAGGCTGACTATTACGCGCAGCATCAATAGTCTCTAACAGTATATGGATACCCCGCTCAGTTGCGCCGCTGCTACATAAATAGCTCGCATAGCTAGCTTGTACCAACAGATTGTCAGGGTCTTGATCAAGTGCTTGTTGGACATGTTTGGCCGCTTGTTTGGGATCGTTAATACCCAGGTAGTAATCTCCCAGGGCGGCATGCGCTCTGCCAAGCTTGGGTTCTAGACTCAAGGCTTTGTTCAGATAAGCTAAAGCATCCTGATAGCGAGCCATTTGTATGCTTTGCTCGCCTAACTCTAAATTTAAAGCAGTTTGTTGCTGAACACCTGAAAAAAGGGCGCAGGCATTGGTCAGGCTAAGACTCGCTATTAAGCAAATGCGTCTAAGAGGCATGCACATGAGTAGCGTTTTGCAATTTGAGATGGCGACGACTTTTGTCTTTAACTTGACCGACTAATTGACCGCATGCGGCATCAATATCTTCGCCACGGGTTTTACGTATGGTGGTAATGATGCCCGCGTTGTGCAAAATATCCCTGAACTGCAGCATCGTGGCTTTTTTCGAGCAACGATAGTGCGATTGCGGAAAAGGATTGAACGGAATCAAGTTGATTTTGGACGGTACGTTTTTAAGCAGTTTAAGTAATTTTTCTGCGTCTTCTTTGCTGTCATTGACGCCGTCTAGCATCACATATTCGAAGGTAATATGTTTACGTGGACCGGTTTTAGCGTATTGTTTACAGGCTTCCATTAATTGCTCTAATGGATACTTGATATTAATCGGGACCAATTGATCACGAAGAGCATCATAGGGTGCGTGCAAAGACACAGCCATGCTGACATCGCAAACTTCACTGAGCCTTTGCATTGCAGGCACAACACCTGAAGTGCTGATGGTCACGCGGCGTTTGGATAGACCGTAAGCAAAGTCGTCCATCATCAGATTCATGGCGGCGACGACATTGTCAAAATTCAATAAGGGTTCGCCCATGCCCATCATCACCACATTGGTGATACGGCGTTCAGCGCCAAGACGTTGTTGGGCGAGATAAAGCTGACCGATAATTTCACCGGTGCTTAGGTTGCGGTTAAAACCTTGTTGGGCGGTCGAACAAAAACTACAGGCTAAGGCGCAACCCACTTGGGAAGAAATACACAAAGTACCGCGACGTTCTTCCGGAATAAAGACGGTTTCAACACGATTACCGCAATGGGTTTGCATAGCCCATTTGCAGGTCCCGTCACTGGCCAGTTGTTCGGCAACAATTTCTGGGCTGCGAATCTCGCAATGTTCTTTAAGATAAGTTCTCTAGCTGCTGATTCAGGTGCATCAGAACCGTGAACCGCATTTTCGTCGATGCTAACAGCGAAGTCAGCGCGAATAGTGCCTGCAGCCGCTTCTTTAGGATTGGTTGCGCCCATCAGTTCACGGTTTTTCAGAACCGCGTTTTCGCCTTCCAAAACTTGCACGATGACAGGGCCAGAAGTCATGAAGCTAACTAAGTCTTTAAAAAAGCCGCGTTCTTTGTGCTCAGCGTAGAAGCCTTCTGCTTGTTCCTGGCTGAGTTGCAACATTTTAGAAGCCACTACACGCAGACCGTTTTTTTCAAAACGGCTGACAATTTCTCCAATCACGTTTTTGGCGACTGCGTCAGGCTTAATGATTGAGAAAGTACGTTCGATAGCCATTATTTAAAACTCCAAATGATTAATAAAAACAAGATACTAAATAGATAGTTTGTCAATTTGACGATTACCGTAAATCCAGTTGACCAGCATGCGAGTGCCAGTGACTGAAGTAAACAATGAGGTGACGATGCCGAAGGTTAATACCAAGGCAAAACCTTTAACCGGGCCGGTACCAAAGGCAAATAATAAGACCGCAACAATTAAGTGAGTCACGTTGGAATCCAGAATGGTCGCAAAAGCTTTTTCATAGCCAATGTAGATGCTGGCTTGAGGGCTGTTGCCATTACGCAGTTCTTCACGGATACGCTCATTAATCAAAACGTTGGCATCCACCGCCATCCCCACAGTTAAAACAATACCGGCCATGCCTGGCAAGGTTAATGTGGCTTGTAGTACGGACATGATCGCAATCAATAACAAGACGTTATAGATCAGGGCAAAGTTGGCAATCAAGCCAAAGGCACGGTAATAAACAACCATGAAAAACACTACCAGGAAAAAGCCAGCGGTAATGGAAGTCATGCCTTGGTCAATATTTTCTTGGCCTAAACTTGGACCTACGGTGCGTTCTTCAACAATTTCTACCGGTGCCGCTAAAGCGCCAGCTCTCAAAAGTAAGGCTAAGTTACGCGCTTCCTGTGGACTGTCTAAACCAGTGGTTTGGAAACGTTTGCTGAAACTGTCGCGTATGGTGGCAACGCTGATCACTTTCTCAACTTTTTCTTTTTGCTGAACGCGTTGGCCATTAATGACTTTGGTTTCCGATTTGTATTCGATAAACACTACGGCCATCGGTTTGCCAATATTTTCCTGAGTCATTTTGCCCATTTTTTTGGCGCCGGCACCGTCCAGGGTAATGAATACCGCTGAAGCACCGTCTTGATCCATACCAGAAGAAGCATCAGTGATTTGGTCGCCGGTGACGATCACCGCACGTTTTAATAATACCGGTGCACCGTTTTTGTCGTAGTAAAGACGACTGCCGACCGGAACATGACCAGCAATTGCTGACTGAGTATCATGTTCCACATCGACCAGACGGTATTCCAAAGTGGCAGTGGTACCTAATAATTCTTTGGCACGGGTGGTGTCTTGCACGCCAGGCAACTGCACAATGATACGGCTGTCACCTTGTTGTTGAATAATGGGCTCAGCCACGCCTAATTCATTGACCCGATTACGCAGGGTGGTAATGTTTTGTGCCAAGGCAGATTTTTTAATCTCACGTAGTTCGCGCTCGGTAACCTTCAATGTGAATTCATTGGGCGCTGTTTCATCAAGATCCAGATTACGAAAATCTTTGTTCAAAACTTCACTGGCAGCAGCTCGGGCTTCTTCGTTGCTTAATACAACTTTGATGCCGCCATCTTCTTTCGCAACTGATTGATAACGGACTTTGCTATCACGGAAAACGGTGCGAATGTCATTGATGTAGCGTTCTTCAGCCTGTTTGATGGCAGTGTCCATGTCCACTTCTAGGGTGAAATGCACGCCGCCACGCAAATCCAGACCCAGATACATGGGTTTAGCGCCTAATTTGCTAAGCCACTCCGGGGTGGCAGGGGCTAAATTTAAGGCGACAGTCGCCTGACCGGCCAGTTGATCTCTCAACAAATCAGCCACCTTTAATTGTTCATCGGTGTTGCTGAAACGTGTGAGGATTTTCCCGTTTTCAAACTCAAATGATAGAGGTGCAAAACCCGCGTCTTGAATTTTGGCGGCAATCGCATCAGCCTGCGTCTGTTGCAGTGGTGTGTTATTGCTGGAAGCCAGTTGAACGGCAGGGTCGTTTCCGTAAATATTGGGTAAAGCGTACAGGGCGCCAATGACCAAAACAGTCAGGACCAGAATATTTTTCCAGAGCGGGAAATGGTTTTGCATGTTGATTCCGTCAAAAACGTGGCGATCTTAATTTTTCTTGTTCAGAGTTTTGTATGTGCCTTTAGGCATCATATTAGCAATGGCGTGACGTTGAACTTGAATAAAACTGTTGTCAGAAACTTCCAGTTTTACAAAGTTGTCATCTAATTCCACGACTTTTCCCAAAATGCCGCCAGAAGTAACGACCTCAGCACCTTTACTTAAAGCCGCCAGCATTTGTTTTTGTTCTTTATTTCGTTTTGACTGTGGACGAATGAACAAGAAGTAAAAAAACACCAAAATACCAAGCGGGAACAGCATGCCCTCAAAGCCGGGTTGTTGAACTGCAGGTGCGGCTTGCGCCATGGCGTCGGAAATCAAAAAGCTCATAAAAATCCTCTAGTCATGTACTTAAATAAATAATCGCCCATTATGCCATACAAGCATGAATTCTCGCAGTCATCGGTAATGTCCGATTGCCTCGCCAAGTTTTACTGGGGTATTAGCTGTCAGGTTTTCCAGCCAGTCGACTTGATTTTCGCCAAACAAGACAATGATGGTCGAGCCCATGTTAAATCGACCCATTTCAGCGCCTTTAGCCAACTGAATGGTATTTTCAGGGTAATCCCAGTTGCGTGCTTGTGTGATTGTGGGGGGGGTAACTACTCCGTGCCAGACGGTTTCTATGCTGGAAACAAAGATCGCGCCCACCAAAATTAATGCCATAGGGCCCTGAGCAGTTTCATATAAACAAACCACGCGCTCGTTACGAGCAAATAGTTCCGGTACTGCGCTGACGTATTGATGTCCTTTGGCCTGAAAAATTTGTTGTTGCGCGATACGACCGATCTGACTAATCGCACCATCTGCAGGACAAGCGATACCCCTGGCTTCGGTGTTGATCGGTCTGACACCTTCGGCCAATTCACGGGTAAAAAAGGCGTTGAAATTTGGGTAATGACTCAAGTCTGGGTAGCGCGCTTCAGCGAGATTGACTCGGTAGAGTTTGATAATCAATCGGATAAAGGCGTTTTTCCACCAGGTTTTTTCGCAATGCGTCAATTTAGACATGAATTGCGACAAGGCATGATGAGGCAACACATATTGAGGCCAGACGCTCAAAGCAGTTTTTAAAGTCATAGGAACGGCTTACAGAAATTTAAGAAGGTTTCGAGGTTCTGTTCATTAAGCTGAACAGAACCTCCGTCAATCAAGGAAGATTAACCAGTTGGGGTGCCTGCCAGTCAGGATTACGGTGTTCAGCGACGACAGTGGTATAGATGCCGCCACGGACATTAAAGTCAGCTTTAAGACGCATAAAATTGGGTTTAACTGCTGATGCCAGGTGATCCAGAATTTCATGGGTGATGGCCTCATGAAATGCACCGCGTTCACGAAAAGTCCACATATAAAGTTTGAGTGATTTTAGTTCAACGCATAACTGATCGGGAACGTATTCTAAAGTCAATTTGGCAAAATCTGGCTGGCCGGTCAAAGGGCATAGACAAGTAAACTCAGGAATGTCGATGCGAATAGTGTAATCGCGACCGGGTCTGGGGTTTTCAAAAGAGCCTACATCAGAACTGGGTTGGGTAGTCATATACAACACTTACTGTAAATAAAAAGTGAGGCTATTTTACCAGCTATATGGGGCAATATGGCATTCAACTGAACCTGGCTCAGCGTGAATGTCAAAACTGATTGTCGATTTTACGCTTTCTTTACACAGCATTGTCTAGAATTTGCCAACTTAATATTGAGACAGTGAGTGTTATTTATGGCAGACAGCCAAACTCTAGATCTAACCCAGCACTGGACGGGGTATCTGTCTGTGACAGTCATGGTCATTGCCTATGTCGTTGCCATGTTTGAAGATGTTACCCAGCTTAGAAAATCTAAGCCTATGTTACTGGCATCTGCTTTGATTTGGTTCATGATTGTATTGACCTATCAGCGCCACGGCTTGGACGCTTTGGCTGTGGCTGCGTTTAAGTCTAATTTGCAAGCCTATATCGAACTACTGTTGTTTATTATGGTGTCTATGACTTATCTGAACGCCATGGATGATATGAAGATTTTCCAGGCGCTTAAGGTCTGGCTAGTTAATATGAATTTAAGCTATCGCCAACTTTTCTGGTTGACGGGCAGCTTGGTATTTCTGATTGCGACAGTGGTAAATGGTTTGACCGCCGGTTTATTGATGGGGGCTGTCATTATTTCAGTGGGTAAGGACAATCCGCGTTTTGTTTCTCTGGCCTGTATCAATATTGTCGTGGCTACGAATGCTGGTGGTTCTATCAGCCCTCTTGGCGGTATTTCGACTTTATTTGTCTGGCAACATGGCATTTTGGGCTTTACAGAATTCTTTCATCTGTTTTTACCCTGTCTGACTAATTTTTTGGTCCCCGCTGCTTTGATGCACTTTGCCATACCGCAACAAAAACCACGAATTGAAGCTGAAGTTTTGAGTTTGGAGCCGGGCGCCATAGGTGTTTTGGTCTTGTTTTCTGTCACGATTATTTTAGCGGTCGGTTTTGATATGTTTCTGCGTTTACCCGCAGCTGCGGGCATGATGGCGGGACTGGCTCTATTACAGTTTTTCTATTTCTTTTTGCAGAAACAGGCTGCGGATTCAGATTCAAAAAGAACAGACTATGCCTTGTTTTTTGCTGGCTCCGATATTCTGGAAGCCAATAGTCAGCTCGTTCAGCGCCGTAATCTGGATGTTTTTAACAAAATCGGGCGTCTGGACTGGGACACCTTGCTGTTCTTTTACGGGGCAATGATGGGGATAGGTGGGCTAGGATATATTGGATATTTGGATGCTATCTCTAAAATTCTTTATGGACAGCTGAGTGCTTCATGGGCCAATATTTTAATCGGCCTGTCTTCAGCGTTTGTCGATAACGGAACCTTGATGTTTGCGGTTTTAACCATGCACCCTGACATCACAAAAGGAGAATGGTTGTTGTTAACTTTGACCTTAGGTGTGGGCGGGAGTCTGTTAGCAATTGGTTCAGCACCTGGCATTGGCTTATTGGGGCAATCCAGAGGCTTTTATACCTTTAGCCAGCACTTGAAATGGTGCCCAGTGATACTATTAGGCTACTTCGCTGCAGTAGGCGTGCACTTCTTAGTCAATGCCGATTCTTTTTGACCACATGACACGGATTGCCTGACGCAATGACTCAGACACTGCTTAAAAATCGGGGTAGCTTACATGCTGTTAAGTACTCCGGTTATTTTTGGGGTGTTCTAACGCCTTTGATCTGCACGGTTATTGCTTGGCCTTTGCACTCGTTATTAGGTGAGGCCAGTGTCCTCATGCTGTATATGTTGGGGGTTTTCCTGGTGGCCAGTCGTTTCGGTCGCGGTGCCTCGATGGTTGCCTCTTTATTAAGCGCGCCCGTCTTTGCATTTTATTTTGCCAGCCCGATTTTTTCATTTGCCATCCGGGATATTGAAAATATCGTCGGTCTGGTGGTCATGATTGTGGTGGCAAATCTGACCAGCAATCTTCTGGATCAATACAAGCTTCAAGCTGAATTAGCACGCTTAAGGGAAAGGCCAACACGATCCCGAGGACCGAGAGGACCAGCGTGGCCGCGATGCCGCCCAGCGGACCATTGGGATATTGGCCTATCAACAGCAGCAGCCAATTGTCCTCAATAATACTGATCATATTGGCAAGCATGCGATCACGCGGCTCCCTCTGTCCGGGGTGGACGGCTGAGCCAGGCTCCGATGGCCATCAACAGCAGTGAACAGGTCAGGTAGATGACCGTTGCGATCAGATAGGCCTCGAATACGCGGAAGCTAAGATTTTCGACCTCCTTGACCGCATGGGTCAACTCAGCTACGCCGATCGCCATAGCCAAAGAGGAATTTTTGAACAGCGATACTGTGTGGTTGATCAATGCGGGAAGAGCATTATGAACTGCCTGCGGCATTAGCACA
>RFQK01000210.1 GCA_009925045.1 Methylococcaceae bacterium | reverse complement strand
GCTCTTTCTTCTTCAACACTTAACAGCTTTGACCGGCCTAATTGCCGAAAATAAATTTGGGCAGCGTCAGGAGAGGCATCCGACTGCCAATAATAATCATCATCACACGCCAATTCATGACAAGGTGCCTGGGTCTCGTCGGTACTTTCGATTAAACTTTCGTATTCAAATCTACTGGGTTGCACATCCGGCATTTCCGTCTCCCGCTAGAAGCATGAAAGCAACTATGGTGGCGGCAAATACTCAAGTGGATTGACCGGATCACCGTTGTTTCTGATTTCAAAATGTAGGTAAGGCAAAGCCTCATTATCGGAAGCTTCGGCAATCACCTGTCCCCTGCTGACTTCATCCCCCAACTTCACCCGCAATAAGCGGTTGTTGCCATAGGCGGTTAACCAATGTTCATCATGTTTAATGATCAATAAATTGCTATGCCCTAAGATACCGTCACCCGCATAGACCACTTTCCCAGAGGCCGCCGCATTGACGGTCTGACCCAATGTTACGGCCAGATCAAGGCCTTTGCTGTTTTCAGGATCGAAGAACTTAAGTACTCGACCACGAACTGGCCATTGCCAATCGGATTTAATCGCTGGCTTTGCTGTCTGTGACTGCTTGAAAACATTAAGTACTGACATTGCCAGTTTGGGCACTGAAGTCGAAAAAACTCTAACAGAGTCCTTAGGCGGCCTCAATCGCAAAATCTGTCCTTCTTTGATGAGAAAAGGAGGCTGTAAGTCATTCCATAACGCCAGTGTCTGATAAGGTATACCCAGCCTGACACTGATGATGATCAGTGTGTCCCCTTTAAGCACAGTGTAGTGTTCAGGAATCTGACCCAGCGCCGGCGCCAGCTGATTGCCAGTCTGACGCTTAGTGTCATTGATGTCTCGACTACACCAGGCAGTAAGGGCCATGATCAGGATTAACAGCACAATATGCGGCTTTGCCATCATGATCCCAACAAGGTTTTTTTGGCTAAGTTCAGTTGTGCAGCCAGATAATCTGTGCCGCCTTTGTCAGGATGCACCTTGGCCATTAAACGCCGGTGAGCAGCGATTATGCTGGCTTGGTCGGCATTAGCTTCTAATCCTAAGATGGCTAAAGCTTGTTCACGGGTCATCGCCCCATTAATGCCATTATCGGCTTGTTGATGAGTACGATAGGATGGCGCCTGTTGCTGACGCCACCGCCAAAACTGCTGAATGTAAGGCGCGTATTTCATTAACAGCGGCAGCAAACGTGCCAGACCAGCACCGATTAGCCCAAATAGAGCAATGAGAAAATTCAGACGCCCAGTCAGCAACAAAAAAGCTAGAATCCCAAGCACCAAAACGAGGACTACAGTCTTCATACGGTCTTTAAACCATTGTGCAGGACTGGGTTGTAACCTCGGAACAAGCCAATACGCCCATAGAATCATGACAATAGCTAATAGTAAAAACAGGCGTATCAAATTTAACCTCGCAACAGTACAGGCATGCCAGTGCATAATAGCTTAAAATTCAGTCTCAACCACAACTGATCCTGCCTGTTATGACCAAGAAACTGCCTTTCGTACTCGGTTTTGCCGCCTCTAGCGGCACGGGCAAGACGAGTTTGTTAACGCAGTTGCTTCCCCTGCTCAAACAACAAGGACTTAAGGTGGCCGTGATTAAACACAGCCATCATGATGTTGAAATCGATCAACCCGGCAAAGACAGTTTCCGTTTACGCATGGCCGGAGCGACGCCGGTTTTACTCGCCTCAGCCTATCGGCAGATATTAATTGCAGAACACGATCCGCAACTTCCAGTGAGCTTAGCCGAACAATTGGCACTTTTGCAAAACTATGAACTTGATCTCATTTTGGTGGAAGGCTTCCGACAGGAAGCGTTTCCCAAAATCGAATTGCACCGGCCCAGCTTAGGCAAGCCCTTACTCTATCCGCATGACCCCAACATCATTGCGATTGCCAGTGACAGCCGTTTGCCTGTACCTGCTGATTTACCCCTGCTGGATTTGAATGATATTCATGCCATTCTCGCCTTCATATTGGATTATTACCAAGAATTAGCACATGACTGAAATCTGTTATTCCAAAACTAATCACTTATTGAGTGTTGAACAAGCACTGACGCAAATACTGTCTAAGGTCACGCCTCTACAGCAGTTTGAAACACTCAGCATTCAGCAGGCTTTAGCGCGGGTTCTGGCAACAAACGTCTCCGCACCCGCAGCGATCCCCGCCTTCAACAATGCGGCAATGGATGGCTATGGGCTCCACAGTCAAAGCATTAAAGCTGAGGCATTTAGTTGTCGTCAGGTTGGCGTTAGTTGGGCTGGGCATCCCTACAGCGGAGCAATCCATGCCAATGAATGTATCCGCATCTTTACCGGGGCTGTAGTCCCTGAAGGTATCGATTGCGTAGTTGCTCAGGAACAGGTTGTCGTAGCAGGAGATTTGGTCCAGTTTCCGGCGCAAACTGCTCGGTATCAAAACATTCGCTACGCAGGCAGTGATATAGAAGCTGGCAAGACTTTGCTCACTAAAGGCACTATCTTAAATCCAGTGGCAATCGGCTTACTTGCCGCAGCCGGAATTAGTCAAGTACAGGTGACGCGTCGACTCCGGATTGGCTACTTTTCCAGTGGCGATGAACTCAGCCCACTCGGTAGTACTCTGAGTTTAGGTCAAATCTATGACAGCAATCGCTATCAATTAAGTGCATTATTGGACCACCCCTTATATGAGTTGATTGATTTAGGTATTATTGCCGATGACCCAAATTTACTTGAACAAACACTCAACAGCGCCGCCCCGCATTTGGATGTTTTGATTTCAACCGGTGGCGCTTCAGTAGGCGACGCCGATTTTATTCAGGAAACTCTGCAAAAATGTGGTCAGGTTGATGTTTGGAAGATTGCAATTAAACCTGGCAAACCTTTGGCTTTTGGACGAATTGGAGAATGTTTATTTTTTGGCTTGCCGGGCAACCCGGTCGCGGTTTGGGTGAGTGT
>RFQK01000209.1 GCA_009925045.1 Methylococcaceae bacterium | reverse complement strand
AATGAAATGCGAGTAGTTTGACATGGAGTCCATCGAATTCGACCAGGGCAGCATCGATACCATCGATGCTGGTGCCTGACATCAATCCAATGTAGTGTTCTGTCACCTTAGTTCAGGGCAAGCGCTGAATCGGCTTTAGCCTGATTCAGTTTGGCAATCAGAGCTTGGGTCTGAGCCTTAAATTCAGCCAGTAAAGAATTGTCTAAAGGGAGTGATCGCGGTAATTTTGCAGTCAGCGGGTTAACGTGTTCACCCTTAATGCGAAATTCGTAGTGCAAATGAGGACCAGTGGCTAATCCGGTATTGCCAACGTAACCAATCACATCACCCTGTTTTACGGTGCTACCGAGTTTTAAATTAGATTTAAAACCTGAAAGATGCGCATATAAGGTTGAATATTGCTGGTTATGTTGAATTTCAACCACATTGCCGTAACCATTTTTGTCACCCCTAAAGATGATTTTGCCATCGGCAGTCGATTTAACGGGAGTACCAATTGCTGCTGAATAATCGACACCTTTGTGCGCGCGGATAGTGTTCAGGATTGGGTGAACGCGATGTAAATCAAAGTGCGAGCTGATTTTGGCGAAATCCATAGGAGTTTGCAAAAAAGCTTTACGCAAGGAATTGCCTTCTGGCGTGTAGTAATCAATTCGGCCTTTGCTGTCCTGAAAACGAACTGCCTTAAAAGGTTTGCCTTGATTAATGAATTCCAGTGACAGAATGTCGCCACTGTCAAATTCTTCGCCATCAACAAACAGCTTTTCGTAGACCACTGTAAATTGATCGCCTTCACGCAGATTCAACGCTAAATCAATATCCCAAGCCAGAATATCGGCCAGTTTCATGATCAGTTTTTCGGGGAGGCCGACTTTTTTACCATCTTCGAACAATGACGAACGAATGGTGGTGGAGGCGGTCGCTACTTCATAATCAATTTTTTTGTTGAGAACAGTGACATCGAAACGGTTGTCATGGCGAGTAGCGATGAGTGTTTCAAACGGGTTTTTAGCATAGGTTAACTGCTCTAGTTCACCTGATGCATTTAGCGTAACGGTTAAATCCTTGCCAGGAAGGACTTCGGCAAATAATTTGCCAACAGAATTGGCATGAATAATTTTATGTAAATCTTCACGACTCAAATTGAGTTCTGAAAAAATACTGGAAATGCTTTCGCCGGCTTTGACCTTGTGTTCGAGGTCTTGTGAGATTTCACCGCTATCCAGACGAAGCTCTGGGGCTTGGTAATTGGTGTATTCGTTTAACTTAGCGGTGATCAGTTGTTCCTGATCTTTGACTAGTCTTTCTTCAAGATCTTTGTGGGAAATAATTGCGTAGCTGGCGCTTGCAGCGACAACAGTGCAGCATCCTAAAAGCACTGATTTGAGTATTCTGCTCTTCACAGTAATCACACTTCATTGTTACTCGTGGGTTCTATTCTAGGCAATTTATGCTGAATTAGCCAATAAAAAAGCCATTTTTTATCGGTTTAGTCGCGTCCCTGACTTATAATGCACGGCAAAAAACCTATCATGAGGAGATGGACTTGATACAGGAAACCTTGGCACAGCTGCGCTACGGGGCTGATGAGCTGTTACTTGAATCGGAATTGTTGAAAAAGCTAGAAGAAGGTCGCCCGCTAGTCATTAAAGCAGGTTTCGATCCTACTGCGCCGGATTTGCATTTAGGGCATACGGTGTTAATCAACAAATTAAAACAGTTTCAGGATGCTGGGCACGATGTGCACTTTCTGATCGGTGATTTTACGGCCATGATTGGTGACCCTACCGGAAAAAACGTCACCCGCAAACCGCTTAGTCGTGAGGCGGTCGTTGAAAATGCCAAGACCTATCAAGAACAAGTCTATAAGATTTTGGATCCGGTCAAGACCACTGTGCGTTTCAATTCAGAGTGGATGGGGGCTATGACTAGCGCTGAACTGATTCAGTTGGCGGCAAAGCATACGGTTGCCAGAATGCTAGAGCGTGATGATTTTAGTAAGCGTTACAAAGGTGGTCAGCCCATCGCTATTCATGAATTTTTGTACCCATTAATACAAGGCTATGATTCTGTGGTGATGAAGGCCGATGTTGAACTGGGTGGAACAGACCAAAAGTTTAATCTTCTCATGGGCAGACATTTGCAAGAAGTATACGGTCAAAAACCTCAAGTGGTTTTGACCATGCCTATTCTTGAAGGTTTAGATGGCGTGCAAAAAATGTCTAAATCACTTAACAACTATATAGCGATTGCAGATGCGCCAGATGATATGTTTGGCAAGATCATGTCGATATCGGATGAATTGATGTGGCGTTATTTTCAGTTACTCAGTTTTAAACCTATGCTTGAAATTGAGAAATGGCGTCAAGAGTGTCAAGAAGGTGCTAATCCAAGAAATTATAAGGTGGCATTGGGGCAGGAGATTGTGGCGCGTTTTCACGGATCTGCGGCTGCGCAGAAAGCATTGGAAAACTTTGAGGCCAGATTTCAGCGCGGTGCGTTGCCAGAGGATATGCCGGAGATTAGTCTGGATGTGCCAGCTGAAGGTATCGCAATTGCTAATCTACTCAAAGCCGCAGCTTTGGTTGAAACCACATCGGAAGCTATGCGTTTGATTAAACAAGCAGCGGTTAAGATTGATGGCGAGAAAATTGAAGATGTTAAGTTGGTAATCAAACCTGAAACCCAGCACGTATATCAGGTGGGTAAACGTAAATTTGCAAAAATTACATTAAAGTCATCTTGACACAAACGGCGTTTGCTTTATAATGCCGAATCTTTATCGCTGACGCCTAGCAAAATTCTGGCTCAGTCATAAAAATCCTTGGGTCAGTTTGACTAACTCATTGAATTGCGAAAAGAATCTAACTGCTATAAGTAGAAACGATTCGCAAAGCACCGCAAAATTTTGAAAGTTTTTCTTGACTTGATTTTGAAATGCTGTAGAATTTGCGGGCTCAACAGGACGGAATGGTCCTGGCTCTTTAACAACTGAATCGAAATAATTTGTGTGGGTATGTGTGATTGGC
>RFQK01000208.1 GCA_009925045.1 Methylococcaceae bacterium | reverse complement strand
CGGCTTACTAGATCCAGAACCGGATATGGTGTTTGCAGGTATCAATCACGGTGCTAATTTGGGTGATGATGTTTTATATTCCGGTACCGTGGCCGCCGCGACTGAGGGACGATTTCTAGGCTTGCCGGCGATTGCCATCTCGCTTGCGGCCAGCAATCCCCAACATTTTGCTACGGCGGCTCAAGTGGCGGTGGAATTGTTGCGCAAAATTCAGCAACAGCCCTTACCCAATGACACTTTGCTTAATGTTAACGTTCCGGATCTGCCTTTATCTGAGTTAAAAGGGATGCAAATAACCCGTCTGGGGCAGCGACATAAAGCGGAGCCGGTTATCAAATCGGCTGATCCGCGCGGTAATCCTATCTACTGGGTAGGCCCTCCGGGTGCAGAACAAGATGCGGGGCCAGGCACAGATTTTGATGCGATTAAAAATGGCTATGTTTCGATCACGCCATTGCAATTGGATTTAACCCGTTTTGAACGCATACAGTCACTCAGCGATTGGCTCAATCTGGAGGCAGGGTCGTGATTCGAAGTAAACAAGGTATAGGGATGACCTCACGGCGCACTCGCGACCGAATGATTAGCCGCCTCAGGTCGCAAGGTATTGCTGATACCAGGGTATTAAGCGTGATGACAGAAACGCCGCGGCATTTATTTGTCGATGAGGCTTTGGAAAGCCGAGCCTATGAAGATACAGCGCTGCCGATTGGACATAATCAAACCATCTCTCAGCCTTATATTGTCGCTCGTATGACTGAATTGTTATTGGAAAAAATCCAGCCCCAGAAAGTCTTGGAAATTGGAACAGGCTGTGGTTATCAAACTGCAATTTTGGCGCAATTGGTAAAACAGGTGTATTCGGTTGAGCGCATCGCACCCTTGATGAAGAAAGCCAGGGACGTGTTATGGGATTTAAATCTAAAAACAGTTGGCTTTAAGCATGCAGATGGGCATTTAGGTTGGCCGGAGCATGCGCCATTTGATGGTATTCTCGCCGCGGCTGCTCCAGGCAATTAGCCGTTGGCGGGGTAATAGTTTTGCCTGTCGGTAGTCAAACAGGTCAGCAATTACACCGAATCACCCGCACCGAACACGGTTTCGAGGATGAAATCATCGAACCGGTGATGTTTGTTCCTTTTCTATCGGGCGTCAGTCGTTAGCTGACAGCTTGTCAAACACAGCGCTTGAGTACATCCCTAGATTATGAATAGTTCAAAGTATTTGCTTGGCATCGATTTAGGGACCACCCACACGGTGGTGGCCTATGCAAAACGTGATGCGGCGGACGCAGCCATTCATTTGTTGCCGATAGCGCAAATGATCGCACCCGGAGAAGTAGCTGAAAGAGATTTATTGCCTTCGGTGCGTTATCACCCCGCTGATGGCGAATTAAATAACGCTGACGTAGTGTTTGCAGCGCAAGACGGTGCGATCCTGGGAGAAGCGGCGCGTTATCTGGGCGCAAAATCGCAAGGTCGCTTGGTTACCAGCGCTAAAAGTTGGTTATCTCATCCTGACATCGATGCGAGTGCCGCGATTTTGCCTTGGGGGAGTAGCGATGAGGTGAGCAAGATTTCGCCACTTGCCGCCAGCAGTAGTTATCTTCAGCATCTGATGACAGTGTGGGATCAGCGTTTTCCAGAAGCTAAATTGCAGGACCAAGAGATCGTGATTACAGTGCCGGCCTCGTTTGATGAGTCGGCGCGTTTTCTGACCTTGCAAGCTGCTCAGTCAGTCGGTATGCGTAAGGTTCGGTTGCTGGAAGAGCCACAAGCGGTTTGTTATGACTGGTTGCGTCGTCATTCAGAGGATTTGCAGTCGCAATTGGCTGATCACAGACTCATTCTGGTCTGTGATGTGGGTGGTGGGACAAGTGACTTCACCTTGATCAAAATCGATCATAATCATCAGCAAGTTCAACTGGAAAGAATCGCGGTAGGCGATCACTTACTGTTGGGGGGTGACAATATTGATCTCAGTCTGGCGCATCTGCTGGAAAGTCGCTTACAAAGCGAAGCCAAGAAATTATCGACTGCGGAATTTGTACAACTGGTAGAACAGTGCCGCATAGCCAAAGAAAACCTGTTGCGCACTGATGCCCCTGATCAGGTAACGGTGACTTTATTAGGCGGGGGGAGTCGTCTGATTGGCGGCAGCCGAAGTACGGTGTTAAGCCGTACAGAAGTCTTAAACATTGCTCTAGATGGATTTCTTCCCTTATCAGCACTTGAGCAATTGCCTAACAAAAGGCGTAGCGGCATGGTTGAATTTGGATTGCCCTATGCCAGTGATCCAGCGATCAGCCATCATATTGCCGGTTTTCTGCAACAGCATCGTCAGGCGACGGCGCAGATTATGCAAGATGCATCGGGCGTCCCCGATACTCTACTCTTAAATGGTGGTGTGTTTCGAAGTGAGCTTATGAAATCACGCCTGCAAAACCTGTTGAGTGCTTGGCGTGGTCAAAGCCCTGTCAGCGTTTTAGATAATCCTCATCCGGAATTGGCGGTTGCGTTTGGGGCGGTAGCGTATGCACAGACCTTGCATACTAAGCGTGGGCGTATCCGTGGCGGTGCGCCGCGCAGTTATTTTCTTAGAGTTGAAAAACCTGGCAGTGAAGCAAAGCATGGGATTTGTTTGCTGAATCAAGGCAGTGAGGAAGATCGTGAAGTGATTTTGCTTGAGCAGCAGTTTGCTTTGCGAGTCGGGTCGCCAGTCCAGTTTCATCTTTTGTCACACTCAGGTGACCACAATTTTCAACCTGGTCAGAGCCTAGCATTGGATAATGAGCAGTTTCACAGTCTGCCGCCGTTGGTGCTTGCGCTGAAGGGTGAAGACAAGCAAGAAGTGATGGTGCGTTTGTCGGCGACCTACACCTCACTGGGTACGTTGCAAATGAGTAGTCTGGCGCTTGATGATACGCATAAGCGTTGGGACCTAGAGTTTCAGGTGCGTGGACAAACGAATGCCCCGCTGGATTCGGCTTTGCCGCCCAGCTTGTCAAAAGCTATAGAAGCGATTCAGTCG
>RFQK01000207.1 GCA_009925045.1 Methylococcaceae bacterium | reverse complement strand
TGATTTAGCAAGAACCGGTGTCGATCTACGTGGTGTTATTTCCTTTCATGGTTTATTACTGCCTGCTGATAATTTGCCAGAGCCGCTTATCAAAGCCAAGGTCTTGGTTTTGCATGGCCATGATGATCCTATGGTCAGGCCTGAGCAAGTGCTCGCACTTCAGTCAGAACTCACTCGAGCCGGTGCCGACTGGCAAGTCCATAGTTATGGTCATACTTTGCATGCCTTTACCAACCCCTTAGCGGCTAATCCGGATTTTGGTACGGTGTATCAAGCCGATGCAGACAGACGCTCTTGGCAAGCCATGCAAAACTTTTTATTCGAAATATTCCAATAAGCAGACAGGTTTCGACTCAACCGCCTGAGTTTGCTACAATAGTGGGCTTCCCAGCCTGGTTAATGTGCTAAGGATGTGCACAACAGGCTTTCATTAGGAACTCAGGACAGATGTCAGACTTTGCCAAAGAAATAATACCCGTCACTCTCGAAGACGAGATGAAACAATCCTATCTGGATTATGCGATGAGCGTAATCGTTGGTAGGGCACTTCCTGATGTTAGAGATGGTTTAAAGCCTGTTCATCGTCGTGTGCTCTATGCCATGAGTGAGTTAGGTAATGACTGGAACAAACCCTATAAAAAATCTGCCCGTATCGTCGGTGATGTAATCGGTAAATATCACCCGCATGGTGATACTGCGGTCTATGACACTATGGTTAGAATGGCCCAGCCATTTTCCATGCGTTACATGCTGATTGATGGTCAAGGCAACTTTGGTTCAGTGGATGGCGATTCGCCGGCTGCAATGCGTTATACCGAAGTGCGTATGGCAAAAATTGCGCATGAGTTATTAGCAGACATCGACAAAGAAACCGTTGATTTCGTTGCGAACTACGACGAATCAGAGTCAGAGCCATCGGTAATGCCTACCCGGATACCGACCTTGTTGATCAATGGCTCTTCCGGTATTGCCGTCGGTATGGCAACCAATATACCGCCACACAATCTCCGTGAGATCGTCACTGCCTGTCTTGCCTTAATTGAAAATGATGATCTTGATGTACGCGATCTCATGGAAATCGTCCCAGGTCCTGATTTTCCAACTGCTGGCATTATTAATGGTGCAAGCGGCATTTATGAAGCTTATGCCACAGGCCGGGGTCGCATTTATTTGCGCGGTCGCAGCCATTTTGAAGAAATCGGTGATACCGGTCGCTATGCGATCATAACAACCGAATTGCCTTATCAGGTGAACAAGGCGCGTTTGCTTGAAAAAATTGCAGAATTAATCAAAGAAGGCAAGTTAGAAGGTATTTCGGGCTTACGCGATGAGTCGGATAAAGACGGTATGCGCATGGTCATCGAATTACGTCGAGGTGAAGTGCCTGAAGTTGTTCTTAACAATCTGTATAAACAAACCCAGCTGCAAACAGTATTCGGTATCAACATGGTCGCCTTGCATGATGGCAGACCGCATTGCATGCCACTAAAAGATATTTTATTGGCGTTTATCAACCATCGCCGCGAAATTGTGACGCGTCGTACCATCTATAATTTGCGTAAGGCAAGGGAACGCGCCCATATTTTAGAAGGTCTTGCGGTTGCGCTGGCCAATATCGATCCAATGATCGAGTTGATTAAAACTTCACCCACACCGCAAGAAGCGCGTATCGGTTTGCTGGCTAAAAACTGGGATGCCGGACTTGTCTCAGCTTTACTGGATAGGGCAGATGCCGATCGATCCAGACCTGATGATTTAGGCCCTGAGTTTGGTTTGATTGGTAGCCAATACCGCTTATCAGAAGCTCAAGCTCAGGCAATTTTGGATCTGCGTCTACACCGTTTAACCGGGCTTGAACAAGAAAAAATCGTCAACGAATACAAACAACTGCTGGAGTTGATTGATCAGTATTTGCATATCTTGGGTTCAGACGAGCGCCTGATGGAAGTGATTCGTGAAGAACTGGAAGAAATTCGTGGCCAGTATGCGGATAACCGTCGCACTGAGATCATTCAGGACTACTCGAATCTTTCAGCTGAAGATTTGATTACCGAAGAAGACATGGTGGTCACTATGTCGCATGAAGGCTATGTGAAAACCCAGCCTTTGACCGATTATAAATCCCAGCGTCGCGGTGGTCGTGGTAAATCGGCGACTGCCACTAAAGAAAATGATTATGTCGAAAAACTGATCATTGCCAATACGCATGACACCATTCTGTGTTTCTCCTCACGTGGCAAAGTCTATTGGTTAAGGGTGTTTAATTTACCGGTTGCCAGTCGTGCATCTCGCGGCAAACCCTTTATCAATCTTCTGCCACTGGAAGAAGGCGAGAGGATCAATGCCATTTTGCCGGTCCGTGAATACAGTGCTGATAAATTCATTTTCATGGCGACTTCTTCCGGCACCGTCAAAAAAACGCCATTGACCGAATTTGAACGTCAACGTAGTAATGGCAAAATTGCGATTGATTTAAACGAAAACGATGCCCTAGTAGGGGTCGCAATTACCGATGGCGCACAAAATGTCCTGTTATTCAGCAGTGACGGCAAGGCAGTTTGTTTTGATGAATCTGACGTTCGAGCGATGGGACGTACCGCCACCGGCGTGCGTGGCATTCGTCTGCAAGAAGGTCAAAAAGTGATTTCATTAATCGTTGCCAGTGAAGGCATGGTTCTGAATATCACGGAAAATGGTTTTGGAAAACGTACACGCTTAGAAGAATTCCCACGCCATAATCGTGGTGGTCAGGGTGTTATTGCAATTCAGACCAGCGAAAGAAATGGTCGTGTCGTTGCGGCGGTTCTGGTAAACGAACAGGACGAAATCATGCTGATCACGGATGGTGGCACTTTGGTCCGAACCCGTATCCGTGAAATTTCCGTATTAAGCCGTAATACTCAAGGTGTTACCGTGATTCGTCTCGATAAAGGCGAACGTGTTGTCGGTGTCGATAGAATCGAAGGTCTGGGTGATGAATCCGATGAACTGGATGAATCGGATGACCTAGAGGCAATCGACGAGAGCAACGATCAGGACA
>RFQK01000206.1 GCA_009925045.1 Methylococcaceae bacterium | reverse complement strand
GTATCAAAAGCACGCACGATGGCACCCATCCCTTTGGCTGCACCAATTGCAGCTAAACCAGCGACGCCGGCTCCTATGACCAAAACCTTGGCGGGTGGCACTTTACCGGCGGCAGTAATTTGACCGGTAAAAAAGCGGCCAAAGTGTTGAGCAGCCTCAACGATGGCGCGATAACCAGCAATATTCGCCATGGAACTTAAGGCATCCATTTTTTGCGCTCTGGACATGCGCGGTACGCTGTCCATCGCCAGCACATTCACTTGCTTATCCGCCAGTCGCTGCATCAGTTCAGGATTTTGAGCGGGCCAGATAAAGCTGATTAAATTTTGACCGGGATGTAATAATTCAACTTCATCACGATTTAATTGTGGATGGAACTGTGGGGCGCGTACTTTTAGAATTATGTCTGCTTACACTGTCATCTGTTCAAGGGTGAGCATAGGGGATGCGCTTAGCTTTGGCAACGGTTTTTATCCTCACGAATATCACTTAAAATCCCCTTTGGTTTTTTATATCGACAACTATCCGCTCATCTGAATGTACCAAGTCAAAGATTTTATCCAAACTAATGAAGGACTATTATTCGCAGTGGTTCATTCTGCCCTGGAATCCGGTCGAGTATTGGTGTTTTTGCGTTATGTTTGGATGGATTCTCAATGGTGTAAGTTACACAGTGATGAAGCCAATGCCTACCTGCGACTTCATGCCCCTCATTATCTATGGCATTCAGTGCTTTTAGATGCCGATTTGCATGCTGTGCCGCTATTCGCCATACACCAGCATTATCAACCCCGTCAGGTTTTATCTGATTTACTGTTAACCGCCACCGACGACCCAGTACTGATGGATTTACAGCACTTGTGTCGCTTATTCGCTGAAAAAAATATCGATCTCAAACAATTGGGGGTGACGGGTTCCTGTCTGTTGGGACTGCAAAAACACAGTTCTGATTTAGATTTGGTTTGCTATCAAGCTACACAATTTATTCGTTTGCGACAGGTGCTGGAACAACTGATCACAGAAGACCGTTGTCAGTCATTATCCGACTGTGACTGGCTGGAGGCTTTTCAGCGTCGTGGTTGTGTGGATTTGAGTCTGGATGACTATATCTGGCACGAGCAACGTAAACTGAATAAGGGCATCATTAATCAACGTAAATTTGATCTTTCGCTGGTCAATCCATCCGCTGAGGAGTGTCATCGCTATCAGAAATTAGGCTATGTCAAACTGCAAGCCAAAGTCGTTGATGATAGCGCCGGTTTTGATTACCCAGCCTGCTTTGTGATCGATCATGCCAGTATTGCGACGGTGGTAAGCTTCACGGCTACCTATAGTGGTCAGGCGCAAAGCGGAGAAACAATTATTGCCGCAGGTCAATTGGAAATGGATGAATACGGCCGACAACGTTTGGTGATTGGTTCAAGTCGCGAAGCGGTGGGTGAGTTTATTCGGGTTTGCCGTGTTTAAAGCGATTAAAGCGGTTATTTTTGATCTGGATGGATTATTGATCGATAGTGAGTCCAGCTATCGCTCAGCCTGGCAGCAGGCTTTAACTCAAATGGGCTTTTCTTTGGAGAGAGCGTTTTTTGATCAACTTGTCGGAGCAGAGGCTTCACGTGTTGAACAACTGTTGATCGATCAACTGGATTCGACATTTGATTTATCTGCCTTCCGCCATCTGAGTGCCGAATGTTGGCATACTCAGGTTAATCGCACTGGAATCCCCCTTATGCCAGGTGTGGAATCTGTGTTAACGGCATGCAAGCGTTTGCGCTGGCCGACTGTCGTGGCGACCAATAGTGTGCAAACTCAGGCGCATAAACTCCTTGAGCTAGCCGGTCTGAGCGCTGAATTTAAACAGGTTTTGGCGAGCGATCAGGTAGCAAATCCAAAACCTGCGCCCGATATCTATCTGCTTGCGGCTGCATCTTTGGCGCTTAAACCTGCAGAGTGTTTGGTGTTAGAAGATAGTTTGACCGGCATCACAGCCGCTCTGGCTGCACAGATGCCGTGCTGCTGGATACCTGCGTCAGCACATTCTGTGCCTCAGCATTTGCCCGAGCACTGTCTGGTTTTGCCCAGCCTGCATGAAGTGGCGGCGCGTATAGAGGCGCTTTCGGTATAATGACCGCAGTTAAATTAGTCTTCTAAACATCTCGTGAGTAAACTTCAGTCCATTAGTATTAGTGCGCCAGCCCGCTTACATATGGGGTTCATCGATATGAGTGGAGCCTTGGGTCGCCATTTTGGCAGTATCGGCGTTGGTCTAAACGAAATTGCCACCCGGATTCATTTATCAGGTTCTGAACGTATCAGCATCGAGGGTCCTTGTGCAGAACGTGCTCAAGCCTGTCTGGTGAATTTTTGTCAGAAATTAAATGTGTCTGATGCGCTTAAATTACAGATAGAAACCGCAATTCCGGATCATGTCGGCCTTGGCTCAGGTACCCAATTAGCCTTAGCGATTGGAGTCGCAATCAGTGAATATTATGGACTGGGTTTGTCGGTTCGACAGGTGGCCGCCCTGACCGACAGAGGCGCACGATCAGGGATCGGCATTGCTGTTTTCGAGCAAGGCGGTTTGGTGGTTGACGGCGGTAGAGGTCCGCACACTCAAACCCCTCCTTTGTTGTCACGCATAGCGTTCCCAGACCCGTGGCGATTCATATTGGTTTATGATCAGCGTGGTCAGGGTTTACATGGTCAGCAAGAATTAGACGCTTTCAAATCCTTAGCGCCATTTCCTCGGTCCCGTGCCGAACAATTGTCATATTTACTGTTAATGCAGGCTTTACCCGCATTAGCTGAACAAGATTTGATGGGTTTTGGGGAAGTCATTAGCGCCTTGCAAAACGCTGTCGGTGAGCATTTTGCTCCGATTCAAGGCGGTGTGTTTACCAGTCTGGCTGTGGCTGAGGCTATGCAATATCTGAAGTCTCAAGGGGCGGTGGGAATTGGTCAGACGTCTTGGGGGCCTACAGGTTTTTGTCTGGTAGCAGATCAGGAAAAAGCTGATGCATTGCTGATGGGGTTAACCCAAAAACGCTTGCCGCATTTGAG
>RFQK01000205.1 GCA_009925045.1 Methylococcaceae bacterium | reverse complement strand
TGCGGGGGCTGGATTTGAACCAACGACCTTCGGGTTATGAGCCCGACGAGCTACCAAGCTGCTCCACCCCGCGATAGAGCTGGCCATTATGCTTGAAATCGTCTTAGCTGGCAAGTTATTTCTTTTTTAGATAAATATTTGAAGGATATTCCAGCCATTATTTCTTAACATCAGCATGCTTTAATGCTTGTTGGCCTGACGACGGGCAAAGATAATCAACACAAGCATTGCCGCCATTAACCAAACAGTGACCAAAGGCCCAATCACACCGTCATAACTACTCACCAGATATAAATAAGACGATTGGTGATTAAGCTCAAAGAGATCTTTGCAGACTTTGATTTGCCAGACCCAGCCAGCATGACAGCCGATACATAAACCCAGACTATATCTGACTCGACTTCTGATAACCGACAGAAATAGTCCAACAGCAAATAAAGCAATCAAAGCAGAGTAAATATTGGGGTTTAGCCAATTGGCAAACGCCTCAGGAATCAGCCGCCAGACCGTCAACAAATTTAAATCCGCGTAAGCAATTTTGGTAGTGGGTTTTAAGAAATGCAAAAAAGCGTAATATCCTGAACTCACCAACATAGCGACAATCACGGCCATTTTCTGACGCAGGGCGGCCATCAACAGGCCGCGAAACAGTAACTCTTCACCCAAACCAATCAGCAAGGCAAAAAACAGGGCTAAGGCGATTTTTTCAGCGACCTTGCTTATCGTCCAAGCCCGACTGTAATCCCAAACCTGAACATCCAACCCATACAGAGCAATCATCACCGGCGCCAATGTCCAGAAACCCAATAACAATCCGCTTCGAACCTGCCGCAAAAACGGTCGCCAGGGCGTAAACCCCAGATCCTGCCAGCTCAGTTTCAGATAGCGCCTCAAAGGCAAGACACTGAGCACCAGCAAGCCCAGAGTAATTTTGCTGATCAGCTTTGCAACCGGCAAAACATCGCCTAATACCAAGAGACTGCCATAGGCCAAAACGCTGGCGACTATCACCAAGCCGATTAACCACAGCAAAGGGAATAAAGCGTAACGAACAGCCAGCATCAACGAAAATCTCCCCACAGACTTTGCGCGGCTGCCAAAGCGGCCAAAACTGCGGTTTCCGTTCGCAAAATCCGCGCGCCCATCTTGACCGGAATAAACCCAGCTGCTTTGGCCCGTTCACGTTCTTGTTCAGTAAAGCCACCTTCGGGGCCGGACAGTAAAGTCAGATGCATGGCATCCGGCTGAATATCCGCCAGAGTCTGCTCTGCATAAGGATCGAGAAACACTTTTAAACCTTGTTGAGTCTGTACCCAATCATGGATGTGGCTGACATCATGCAGAACCGGCAAGACGGCGCGCCCAGATTGTTCGGCGGCGTGCTGCACAATGTGTTGCCAATGCTGTCGACGCTGCTGTTTTTTGTCGGCATCAAACTTAATCACACAACGTTCCGTCATGAGCGGCGTCAAAGCATGCACACCCAATTCAACAGCTTTCTGCACCGCCCAGTCCATCCGGTCACCTCTGGAAATACCCATACCCAGAGTAATCTGCAACGGTGATTCTACGTCACGCGGCAGTTCTTGATTGATCAAAACCCGAACCGTTTTACGACTAACTTCAGTGAAATGGCAGGCAAAATCACTGCCCTGACCATTAAATAAGACGATGGTCTGCTCCTGTTTTAAACGCAGGACAGTACGTACATAATGACTGGCGTCTTCATTTAAAACCAGTTGCTCACCCGTCGTTAAAGGCTGCGCTACATATAATCGCGATACCCGCATAATCTCCTAAGCCCCTACTGCTTGTTCAATGCCTTGCCAGGCGACGTCCATCATAAGATCGATTTCCTCAGGGCTAATTACATACGGCGGCATAAAATAAATCACGTTACCCAAAGGCCGTAACATCACACCTTTTGACAACGCATATTGATACACCTGCAAGCCACGTCGCTGCTGCCAGGGATAGGCAATCTGACGGGCTTTATCCTGAACCAGTTCCAAAGCCAAAATCATTCCGGTTTGCCTGACTTCGGCAATATGCGGATGCGCCTGAAACCGCTCCGCCTGCTTGGCCATATGCTGAGCCAGAAGCTGATTGCCTGCAATCACTTCATCATCCCGAAAAATATCCAGACTGGCTAAAGCGGCTCTGCACGCTAAGGCATTGCCGGTATAACTGTGTGAATGTAAAAAGCCTTTCAGACTCTGATAATCGTCATAAAACGCTGCATAGATCTGATTGCGGGTCAGCACAGCTGACAAGGGCAAATAACCACCGGTCAGACCTTTGGACAAGCACATAAAATCAGGGGTGATGGCGGCCTGTTCGCAGGCAAATAAAGTACCGGTCCGACCAAATCCCACGGCAATTTCGTCGGCGATGAGATGAACCTGATAGCGGTCACACGCTTGACGCAATAACTCCAGATACACCGGATGATACATACGCATCCCTCCAGCGCACTGCACCAGGGGTTCCACAATAACCGCAGCAATGCTGTCAGCCTGTTCAGCCAGCACCTGTTCCATATCCTGAAAACGACGCCGACTATAGTCTTCCCAGCTTTCACCCGCATCGCGCTTAAAACAATCCGGACTCGGGACAGTGATGACCTCCATTAAGAGCGGCGCATAAATGTCCTTATATAAGCCCACATCACCCACCGCCAAGGCGCCCAGCGTTTCACCGTGATAACTGTTTTCCAGACTGACAAAACGGGTTTTTGTCGTATGCCCCTGATTACGCCAATAATGAAAACTCATCTTGAGGGCGATTTCTACCGCAGAGGAACCGTTATCGGCATAAAAGCATTTATCCAAACCAGTAGGACTTAAAGCCAATAGACGTTCGGCTAACTCGATCGCAGGCTGATGACTGAAACCTCCCAGAATCACGTGCTCCAGGGTTACCAGTTGCTGTTGCAGCGCGGCATTAATACGCGGATTACAATGACCAAACAGATTCACCCACCAGGAACTGATGGCATCAAGATAACGCTTACCCTCGAAGTCTTCCAGCCAGACGCCTTGTCCCGTCTTAATCGGAATT
>RFQK01000204.1 GCA_009925045.1 Methylococcaceae bacterium | reverse complement strand
TATTTACTGACACTGACCAAGTGGATTTGCCGCTTGTACATCTAAGGCGATGTTATAGCTTTTAGTCAGACCATTTTTATCCGAAACGGTGACTTTCAAACCCGGATTACCCAGATTGGCATAACGATGGCTGGCCACATTACTGACAATACCGGTCGCCAAAGGGAAATTTTCGATTGTCGTAGCATCACCCCAATCCACTTTTACCGAATAAGGCGCAGTACCACCTGAAATTTCATAGGCACGGACTTTAAGCGTGTCCCCGACCAGGATCGTTGGAGTGCTGCCGTTCAGATCAAATTTGGCGCTTAAAGGCTCCGGATCCACTGTAAGCGTTTGCGTCACAGTTTTAGAGGTCGCTTCAGAATCTGTGGCTGTCAAAGTAACCGTATAAGTACCCACTTGAGAATAATTATGGGTAGCGGTTGCACTGGTAGAAGCCGCACTATTATCGCCCCAATTAATGCTATAGGTGTAGGGAGACTTGCCGCCCTTGCCAACTGCAGTTGCACTCACCACGCCACCCTTGGTGATCTTGTTAGCATCCAAAGTTAAAGTCGCTGAAAACGGTAGTTGAGCAACAACTGCAACACTAACAGGCGAACTGGTCGTACTGCCATTTTCATCATCGGTCACTTTTAAAGTGAACACCAGAGTGTCATCAACCGCTGGCGCAGTAAAACTTGCGGTAGCTGTGTTAGGGTTGGTCAGCTTAAGCTTGGTTGTACCCGATGTTTGCACCCACTGATATTTGGCAATCTTGCCATCCGCATCGGGATCACGACTTGCACTGCCATCAAGCACTACTTGGTTGCCATGGACAACAAAGGGGA
The DNA here is from genome assembly GCA_009925045.1 of Methylococcaceae bacterium. Lineage (GTDB taxonomy): Bacteria > Pseudomonadota > Gammaproteobacteria > Methylococcales > Methylomonadaceae > Methylomonas. The sequence goes on along the minus strand of RFQK01000204.1, from coordinate 2,228 downwards.
CTGCGCTGGCATTAGCCAAAGGTAGTTTATTAACGGAATTAACTTTGACAGTTACCGTTTTGGAACTTGACTCGTTACTATTATCAGTGACAGTTAATTTAAAACCCAAGCTTGTGGCTTTTTTCACAGCGGGGGCTGTGAAACGTGCTTGAGAACTATTGGCACCTGAAAGATTAACTGCAACCCCTGAAGTTTGTTCCCACTTATAGCTTGCAATTTTGCCGTCAGCATCGGTACTCGCACTGCCATCCAGGCTAACAGCTGTTTGTTCATCAACAGTCAGAGCTTTACCTGGATTAGCAACAGGTTTTTTATTAGCCGCCTCCGCAACCACAGAAACAAACAGCAAACTACTGAACAACAACCCGGTGATTACAGCAGAGCCAAGATGAGGATGTGTTGATTTGACATCCATCTGCTCAGCCTTTCGAAATTTCGGAAATGTATACATATTGATACCCTTTAATAAGAACCGAAATTACTTCAATTGCAATTGAAGACCGTTAGTAGCTGACTCGTCTGCAACCGGTACAATAGAGGTACTGGTGGTATTCGTGTTAGTACCGTAGCAATTATGGGTTAAAGCCACCACAGGGTTGGTAGGATCAAATGGAACACTCGCCTTGAAACCACGAATATCTTTAGTGGTTGCAAAAATACCGCTCAAACCAAATGTATTGGTTTTATTAACAGCTTTAGCAACTGTCGGACTTCCCAAATCATCTGCAAATGCTTTTAACAGCCCTTTCTTCAAAGCCCACTGAGGATCAGAAGCTTTGTCGGTACGATAAAGCACAGAACCTTCAGCCCAGAGAGGGTAAACACCCGCTGCAACGTTTTCAATTGTTGGTGCATAACCGTCGATTTTTACGTATCGCCATTTCTTTCCAACAGTCGCACCATCAACTGTGGCACCCGGGTTACGATCGCCACTATTGACAGCAATCCCCCAAACTTTTTGCGATTTAGGATTCAGACCAGAAACGTTAGTGCCTTCAGCCCAGTCAACCAAAAGGTTGTCAGTTGCACTTGCACCACCTGGCGATTTCACTAATGGCTCAGCAATCAAATCATCAGCAGCTGCGGTATCAGAAGCCGGCGGATTGGCACGAGCGGTACCTGGGTAATTTAATAATTTGGCATAGGCAACTGCACCAATCGCAGCGCCTTTATTACGACGACCCACACCAATTACAGAATGACCGTTTGAATTAACAGGTGCTGAAGCAACCTTTGCAACACTCAGGATTTTAGGATCAGTCAGAGATACCGCCGTTTTAAGGGTTGGGTCAACGACTTTGACTTGATCCCAGTTTGAAACTTTTCCTGCCAATATAGAGGCCAGGAAATTGCGGCTTAAACTCGGTATTGAGGCATCATCGTAATAGCCGATTTTGGCATTTGACGAAAGAGAACCCGACAATATCTGCGCAGCTTGTAACACACGATACAGTTCTTCAGTAACTGCCACACCGTAAACCAGTCCACCCGTATTTACCACGGTGAAATTATCAGGCGTTTTTGCCAGATCCAATGGCCAACCGGCCTCTACAGCATTTGTTGTTAGTTCTTTAACCTGCTCAGGATAGTTTTCGGTAGCTGGTTTTAACAACACATCAGGATCAACACCCAAAAATCCGCCATCTGATACAGTTTTGGTTAAAAACTTGGTGGCATTGGTGCTTGTAATAGCAGTTTTCCACTTGGTCGCAGAACCATCAGTCGTCCAGTCAGAAGATGCACTACCATCAATGTTCAAATGCTCAATCGCAATACCGGCACCATTATTGGCATATAAAGGAATAACACCGTAACCGGCAGCACCACTTGAACGTTTTTCTAAAATGATTTTTTTACCTGCCAAGCCAGCACCCAGGTTACTGTTGCCGCGAAAATAAAAGGCTTGCCAGCGACTACCCGAAGCTGCGGTATCAGTAGTCGATTTGATATCTCCAAAGGTATCCAAAGTACCTGATGCAGCCAGGGTGGTTGAAACAACCTGAGAAATAGCCTGATCTTGAGCGGCACCGCCTGATGTATAAACTACAATGTCAGGTGTACCATCAGCCCATGGGGTAAGCGCGTAAGTTGATTGTGATGCGCATGCAATCGAAATCGAGAGCACCAGTTTTTTCATTTTTTTCATAACAAACTCCTTTTATTAAAATCACAAACACTAAGTGTCGTAATGATAATAATGGAGTATCTAAAAACATAAAAATGACTAT
>RFQK01000203.1 GCA_009925045.1 Methylococcaceae bacterium | reverse complement strand
ACCCCGTCCAATATTGGTCACTACTTTTTCTACCCCGGGGACTTCCATAAGCAACTTCATCGCCTGCATTTCCACCGCCATACTTTCTTCCAGGGAAATATTCGGCACCCGGGTGATATTGGGGACGATAGAGCCTTCTTTCATTTCTGGCATAAAAGAAGTTCCTAAAAAGGGTAATACTGCAATCACCATAGCAAATACCGCCAAGGCCCCTATCACCACCCGACTGCGGTTATTAAGGGCTTTATCCAACATCCGCAAATAAGCTGACTTGATGACCGCAATCAGTTTGGTATCGTGCTCACCCTGATGACCTTCCAGGAAAAACGCACAAAGCACCGGGGTTAAGGTCATCGAAATGAACAACGAAATCAACAGGGCAATGGCAATGGTAAAAGCCAACGGGGAAAACATTTTGCCTTCCATACCTTGCAAGGTCATTAAGGGCAAAAATACCAGAATGATGATCCCCACACCAAACAAAACGGGTGTCGCCACCTCCTGTGCCGCCAGCATTACCACTTTAACCCGACTGGTAAAACCACCTTTTCGCTCGCCTAATAAACGGAAAGCATTTTCGACTACCACCACCGAGCCGTCTACCATCAGACCGATCGCAATCGCCAGACCTCCCAGAGACATTAAATTAGCCGACAAACCCAGTTGATTCATGGCCATAAAGGTCAGTAACGGTGTCAAAACCAAGGTCGTGACAACAATCAGACTGGAGCGAACATCACCCAGGAACAGAAACAAGACGATGATCACTAAGGCAATACCTTCTAACAGCACCTTAGTGACGGTCTTTAAAGCAGCATCAACCAAATCACTGCGGTCATAGTAGGAAACAATTTTTAAACCATTAGGCAACATGCCCTTTTCATTAATCTCCTGAACTTTTTCCTTAATCCGGCTGACCACCTGCTTGGCATTACCACCTCGTAACATCATGACAATACCCCCAACAGCTTCGGTATCGCCATTTTTGATTACCAGACCTACACGAACCTCATGACCAATTTTGACTTCCGCGATATCAAAGATATGCACAGGCACACTGTTTTCTTCTTTTAGAACGATATTCCCAATATCGTTTTCATTATTGATCAGACCAACGCCTCGTATCAGATACTGCTCTGCGTAATGAGGCAGCACGCCACCACCACTATTTTGGTTATTACGCGCCAAGGCATCAAACACTTCATTAAGATGCAGGCGGTAGTGATACAAACGATCAGGATTGACTAAGACCTGATACTGCTTGACATACCCCCCCTGAGAATTAATTTCTGCCACGCCGGGAATGCCACGTAACAAAGGCCTGACCACCCAATCCTGCACTTCACGACGTTGTTGCAGATCCTCCTGGCTCAAAGCTTGATTAGCATCGTCATCACGCTCTAGGGTGTATTGGTAGACTTCACCCAAACCCGTGGAAACCGGCCCGAGAACCGGGTTAATACCGACTGGCATCTGTTGTTTGGCCTCAATCAACCGCTCCATTACCAGCTGACGGGCAAAATAGACCTCAGTACTGTCGGTAAATACCAGGGTAATTAAGGACAATCCATTTTTGTTGAGGGAACGCATTTCTTCCAGGCCCGGCAAACCGGTCATGGCGATTTCCAGCGGTACGGTAATCAGCCGCTCGACTTCATCCGGTGATCGCCCTGTTGCTTCAGTTGCTATCTGAACCTGAATATTAGTGACATCCGGAAAAGCATCTACCGATAAATGCTGAACCGCCCGAATACCGAATAAACCGGCGGCAATGGCTAAGACAATGACTAAAAGCCTTTTTTCCAGGGCTGATTCAATCAGGCTATTAATCATGTTGACTATTCCTGTTCTGCGCGGAGTCGTTCATTATTTAAATGAAACGCGCCATTGACCACTATCCGTTCCCCACTTTTGAGACCTGCCAACAGAGGTCGTCTACGCGCTTCTTCTCTGCCTAATTTGACCGCACGCAATTCAAAACTACCGGGGGATAATTCAACAAACACAAAATCCTGATCGCCTTCTCGCACAATCGACTGACTAGGAATCACCAAAGCCTGAGAGCCCGGTTTGGTAATTTTGAGCGCTGCCAGCATTTGCGGTTTGAATAAACGTTCTGGATTAGCCAGCTCCATACGCACCATAACAGTGCGCGTTTCTGGATTAACCAGATCGGCGACATAAATCAGTTTACCGACCACCTCTAACTCGGGCAGGGCAGGCACTTCAGCGCGCACCTGATCCCCTTCATGCGCCCAATGGGCTTGTTGCTCTGGTACTTCAGCAACTAACCATAAACGCGATAAATCCGCTACGGTATACAAACTATCGGATGGCTGCACAACCTGACCAATAGCGATATTGCGTTCGATGACCACCCCATCGATACTGGAAGTAACAGGGGAAAAGGAATGAATATTGCGATCCTGATCCAAGACTTTAAGATCTTTTTCCGACATCCCCATGATTTTTAACTGATCACGAGCCGCTCGTAGATCAACCTCTGCCTCAGTCAGCACCGCTTTACGCTCTTGAAACTCCGCTTCTGATAAAACCCCGCCTTCCTTAAGACGCTCAGCACGCTTCACCGTCACTTGTCGCAGATTCACCTGAGTGCTGGCTTTTAGATAATCAGACTGGGCACGCCCCAATTCGGTGCTGTTCAGCATCGCTAATTGATGACCTTTTTTGACGGTTGTACCTAACATCGCATTGATTTCTGTCACCCGTCCTGAGACCGATGCCCCTATACGAGCAACACGGGTTTGATCCAAATCGATTCGGGCTGAAAGACGAAGGCTATCTTGAACCTGAGAAGCGGTAACTTCTTCAATCGTCAGCATTTTCATCAATGCAGGCGAAGCTTTAAACGCTGACTCAGCATTGGCGTTTTGCGCAAAGAGCACACAACACCCAATCAAAATAAGCAGAGGGGTTTTGAGCTTGTCCGACCTTTCAAATTCCATAGCGAATCCCGAGTGTAAAAACATCAATTTATATCGACAGCAAAAAACGAGCCATTCAGTTTGACTGATTGTACATATATTGAAACTTTCGTTTT
>RFQK01000202.1 GCA_009925045.1 Methylococcaceae bacterium | reverse complement strand
CAGATAAATTACCCGATGCTTTTTCTTTGACAGTGTAATTCACGTCAATTTGGTCGGCGGCACCAACTACAGGCGGGGTTTCTACACCGACTTCTTCGAAATAGCCTAAGCGGTCCAGACGGGTTTTGGATCGCTCAATTTTACTACCCGATGCCCAACTGGCTTCCATTTGGCGCATTTCACGGCGTACCACTTCGTCACGCGTCTTGGTGTTGCCTTTAACATTGATCCGGCGAACATATACGCGTTTACCAGGGTCAACGAAAAAAGTCATGGTGACAGTTTTAGCGTCCTCATGAATCTCCGGCACCATGTTAACGTTGGCGAAGGTATAGCCTTCGTCACCGAGACGATCGGAAATGGCTTTGGAGGTGTCAGTGGCATTTTTACGCGAAAAGGTCTCGCCAGGGCCTACTTTGACCAATTTGATCAGTTCTTCGGGGGGTACGATCAATTCGCCGGTCATTTTGACTTTGTCTAGAGAATAAACTTCGCCTTCTTTGACATTAATCGTAATGTAGATTTCTTTTTTGTCGGCGGTGATATCAACCTGAGTCGATTCAATCGAAAAGTTGATATAACCACGATCCAGATAGAAAGAGCGGAGTTTCTCGAGGTCGGCAGAGAGTTTTTGTTTGGAGTATTGATCGTCTTTGGAATAAAACGACAGGAAATTGCTGGTATTGAGTTCAAATTCCTTGCGGATTTTATCGGACTCAAACGCATGGTTGCCGACGATATTGATCTGCTTGATCTTGGCAACTTTCCCTTCAGTAATCTTGATATTAATGCCAACACGATTACGTGATAATTCGGAAACTTCGGTTTTAATCTTTAAGCCATATTTGCCATGACTGAAATATTGGCGACGCAATTCTTGTTCAACTTTGTCCAAGACTTGTTTGTTATAGACTTTACCTTCAGTTAATCCGATTTTTTTGAGGGCTTCGGTCAGGTCTTCTTTTTTAATGTCCTTGTTGCCTTCAATCACAATCTTCGCCACTGAAGGACGTTCGACTACATTGACTACCAAAGAATTGCCTTCGCGTTCCAGGCTAATATCTTTAAAGAAACCGGTGTTGAATAAGGAGCGAATGGCTTCGGCGTGTTTTTCTTCAGCAAAACGTTCACCGATATTGACAGGGAGGTAGTTGTAAACCGTACCGGCTGAAATCCGTTGCAGACCTCTGACCTGAATATCTTCCACAATGAAACTGCTAGCTTGAACAATGGGGCTAGCCAATAAAGACATTACGAAAATTGAAAAAAACGGTTTTATTTTCACGCACCGGACCGAGGCAAATTAACATCCATATTGTAGCATGCCGGTTGTTGATTAACGATAGCCTAGAGGACTAGTCATGGACTCTGATTAAGCTTCAACAGCAATAACAAGGTTCTAAATATTTAAAGCAAAGCAATCATCTAACAAATGACGATAAGCAGCCTGTCCAAATACCGCCTCTTGTTTCAGGCTATCAGCATCGGTTCGACTACTCACGCCACCTATTATACTCGCCTGAGAGAGACGATGCTCGCTATCTAAGCGATAAACATGAGAGACCGAAATCGCTTGATCGTCAGTGATCGCACTATAGCAGGTATTAAACCAAACCGGATCAACAGGATCTTGGTCTTGCAGCATCACCCGGCACTAACAAAGATTGACTGGAGAGAGGGTTAATTGGACACCAGCCTGATTGGTCAGTCAGGCCGGTTTCGATGGCAATCTGGCCAGCCGTTTGCGGAGGGATCAGATTGATGACATCTCCACGAAATTTATCGCCGAATTCAGTAATAACGGTGTGGCTTTTGGGGTCGATAGCTTGGATAGGATTATCAGCCAGACTATGCCATTCAATCAGCGCTTTTTCAGTGCCATAAGCATAGTGCTGACGCCAGGCTTGTTCAAATAAGGCTTGTTTAGAAAAACTGCGTTTGGGGTCCAAAATCAGTATTTTTGCCCTGGGTTTATGCCGTTTGAGCCAGTGCGCAATTAGACTGGCACGTTCATAAGGACCGGGTGGGCAGCGATATGGGTCTGCGGGAGGACAAATCAGTACAGTGCCGTTATCGGGCAGCGCTGTGATCTGGTCACGTAACAGCAGTGTCTGTGGGCCTGCTTGCCAAGCATGAGGGAATTGCTGGCTAAGGATTTCCGAATAGCCTTCGATCGTATCCCAACGTAGGCGGATGCCAGGTGCAAGTATCAGATGATCATAGCGCAAATGATCGCCGGTTTGTAATTGGAGGCGTTTGGATACTGCATCAATTGCGGTGACACGCGTGGGCAAAATATCAATATGATAGGCTTGATTGAGTCCCTGGTAGCCGAAACTGAGGCTTGCAAGTTCCGCGAGTCCGGTGATGACCCGATTACTACCCGGGCAGGCCGTATAGACTGTCTTGGGTTCAATTAAGCTGATGCGAATTTCAGGACAATAGAGTCGAAGGTAACGGGCTGCAGTGGCGCCGCCGAATCCCCCGCCAATGATCACGACATGGGCTTTTTGTTGAGAACGGATTTGCCAGTTGGCGCAAGCGTTGAGGCCGAGCAAGCTGCTGGCCAAAGAGGCTTTAAGAAATTGCCGACGGTTCATTGTGATTGGGCTGGTTGTGATAACGCCAAGGCAATTGCCTGAATTTCCGAATCACTGAGGGCTTTTAGTAGGCGTGGCATCAGTGTGGCTGCTTGCCGGCCATATTTGTAGTCCATTAACAATTGACTCATTTGTTGTGGATCTCGGCCTTCGATGACGGCTAGACCACTGGCCTGTTGCGGATGGCGATGACAGGCAAAACAATTGTCAATCAAACCCTGAATCGGGCTGGCCCAGCTCGCCTCGGCCAAGCTGCTTAGGCACAGAACCAGAACAACAGTGTGAGAAGCTTGCCTAGCCATCATATGTTACAAATGTCGTTGACGAAAAACCTCATACAGCATAACACCGCTCGCCACCGAAACATTCAAACTTTCTACTTGCCCGGTCATAGGGATTTTGACCAGAAAATCACAATGTTGTCGGGTTAAATGGCGCATTCCAGAGCCTTCAGTACCCATGACGATAGCCAGAGGCATAT
>RFQK01000201.1 GCA_009925045.1 Methylococcaceae bacterium | reverse complement strand
TTTTTGTTGAGCGGCTGTAGCAATCGCATCGATATCAGCAGTGGATAAGGCCATCGGTTTTTCACACAACACATGCTTGCCAGCGGCAATGGCTTTTAATGCCCATTCGGTGTGTTCGCGATTCGCCATGGGCAAATAGACTGCTTCAATTTCGGGATGTTGCAGCAAAGCGTCCAGCGAGTCCAATGCTGCAATCTGCGAGTGGCCGGGCGCATATTTGGCCAGAGTTTCTGCGCTGGCGCCGGGACGGCGACTGGCAATAGCAATCAGTTCAGCATTGTCGCTATTTAAGATCGCCGGCAATAAACGCTCATTAATGCGTGCGGCCCCGAGTATGCCCCATTTGAGTTTAGCTTGGCTCATGGTTTTGCTTGTTTTTGTAATTGTGCTTGGTGCTGACGACGCATCTCTTCCCATTTTTCAGCTTGTTCTGCTGAGAGTAGGCCAGTCACTTGGTCGTGAGATTGTTTATGGATTGCCGCAAATTTTTCGTGCTGCACTTTAAAGATTTCATCAATTTTGCTTTTTTGCTCGGGGCTTAATTTAAGCACCTCGGCGAGATGATCAAGCTTGTGCGCAGCTGGAGTTTCATAATTATTGTCACTGGCGGCTTGAATCTTGAAAACTGGGAGACAGACCAAGCTTAAAATTAGTACAGTTTTCTTCATTGCTGAAACTCGTAATTAGGGTTGGTTATGACAAGGACAATCAATTTGAATGCGACGAACCGGATCGCTCAGGCACAGTGCAGTCAGTTTGCCGCCCCAAATACAGCCGGTATCAATTGAATAGCAATTGTAGTCTTCGTAATAACCCAATGTCGACCAATGACCAAAGATGATTTTCATATTCAGGCTTTTTCGGCCGGGTACGGCATACCAAGGTATTAAATGCGGCGGCTGACTCCCTGGCTCACCTTTTTGGGTAAAGTCTAGCTGGCCGTCGGCTGTGCAATAGCGAAGTCGGGTAAAACAATTGACGGCGAAACGTAGGGTGGCAGCCCGGCATGGAGCATGCAGAAGCCCTGGTCATGATGAAACAAGGGTTGATGACGTAGCCAGTGCACCAGTTCATCACAATCACTTGCCCGCAAAATGGGGGCTAGGGTGTCTTTTTTGCCGGTTTTACCCAGAGAAATGACAGTGGCAATCAAATGCATATCATGATTACCCAGCACGGAGATTGCGGCATCGCCCAAACTCTTGATGAAACGAAGCGTCTCTAAGGACTTAGGTCCGCGGTTAACTAAATCACCGGCTATCCAGACTTGGTCGTGGGCGGGATCGAAATCCAGTTTATCGAGCAAGCGCCGAAATTCATCATAACAGCCTTGAATGTCACCAATTGCGTAGGTTGCCATGGCTTTAATGCAGCGTCCGTGGAATGGCTAAAGTAAAACGGGGAATCATCGCATCAAACGTATCGCCATCATCAGCGCGCATCGAATACTTACCCTGCATCACTCCTATAGGGGTTTCGATTACCGCACCGCTGGAGTAAGTAAAGCTTTCACCAGGATTGAGGTGAGGTTTTTCACCGACCACACCTTCGCCATTCACCTCCTGAATTTTGCCGTTGGCATCGGTAATCAACCAGTGGCGTGTGAAGAGCTGAGCAGAATTTGAACCCACATTGGTAATGGTAATGGTATAGGCGAAGACATAGCGATTCTGATCGGGTCGCGATTGTGACTCGATATAGTGCGGAATAGCTTCAACTAAAATTTTGTTTTTTTCGCTCATTGATGGATCATGTCAAATTTACTAACCTTATTTCAACCTAAGTCAGTCCCAAAAGGCAAGCCGGCTTATCCGGTCACAGGCTACCAGGGTTTTGGCACTATGGAATATTAAGCATTCATGATCACACATAAGCAGTCTCTTCACATACATATTCTGGGTATTTGCGGCACTTTTATGGGCGGACTGGCCCTGATTGCCCGGGAGTTTGGCTATACCGTTAGCGGCTCTGATCAAAATGTCTACCCGCCTATGAGTACACAGCTTGAACAGCAGGGTATACAGCTTATGAACGGCTATAAAGCCGAAAATCTCGACTGTCAGCCTGATTTGGTAGTGATTGGTAATGCGATTTCCCGCGGCAATCCAGAAGTAGAGGCGGTTTTAAATCGCGGTATACCTTATATTTCTGGTCCGCAATGGTTAGCAGAGCATGTTCTGCAAAAACGTTGGGTGTTAGCCGTTGCCGGTACCCATGGCAAAACCACAACTACCAGTATGCTGAGCTGGATATTGGAATTCAATGGTTTTAAACCGGGTTTTCTGATCGGTGGCATTCCCTTGAATTTTGGTATTTCTGCGCGTTTGGGTGAGTCGGATTTTTTTGTGATTGAAGCGGACGAATACGATAGCGCTTTCTTTGATAAACGCTCAAAGTTTGTGCATTATCGTCCGCGCACCACGATATTGAATAATCTGGAATACGATCATGCCGATATTTTTGAAAATCTGGATGCAATTAAAAAACAGTTTCATCACCTGGTTAGAACTGTGCCCGGTGAAGGTTTAATCATCGCCCCAGAGTCCGAGCAACATGTGTCTGAAGTTTTGGAGATGGGGTGCTGGACACCTGTCGTCAAAACCGCGATTGATGCTGAGGCCGACTGGCAAGCGGCGTTGCTGAAAAGCGATGGCAGTGCTTTTACGGTGAATTATCGTGGTCAGTCTCAAGGGGCGGTCAACTGGAGTCTGACCGGACGTCACAATGTCTTCAATGCTTTGTCGGCGATTGCCGCCGCACATCATGTGGGTATAGCGCCGGAGGCTGCTCTGGAGGCTTTACAGAGTTTCCAAAATGTCAAACGTCGTATGGAATTGATCGTCAGTCGTAACGGGATTAGCGTCTATGATGATTTTGCGCATCACCCCACCGCGATCAAAACCACTTTGGATGGTTTGCGCCAGCAAGTAGGCCAGGAAAAAATTCTGGCAGTAGTCGAACCCCGCTCCAATACCATGCGTCTGGGTGTGCATACTGAGTCATTGGCGCAGTCTCTGGCTCAAGCGGATGAGGCTATCGTGTTCCAACCAGAAGGCTTAGGCTGGGATATGGGCCAGTTGCTGACGTAT
>RFQK01000021.1 GCA_009925045.1 Methylococcaceae bacterium | reverse complement strand
TGGGTGTTATCACCATCCAACTTGCCGAGATTGATATCCAAAGCAAAATCCTGACCTTCTTCCAGCCAGACTTTATTGTCTTTGAAACGTTCAATACGGATTTTTGGACCTTGGAGGTCGGCAAGAATGCCGACCCGGCGACCGGTTTTTTTGCTTAACTCTCTGACACGAGTAGCGCGATCGATATGATCTTGCGCAGAACCATGGGAGAAATTTAAGCGAACGACATCAATACCTGCCTCGAACAAATCTTCAAGTACGCCAGGCTTATCCGTAGCAGGTCCCAGCGTCGCTAGGATTTTTGTTCTTCTCAATTGCATGGAAGTCCTTTATTTTGCGTTATACAAAGCCACTGTAGTGTCTAACATACGGTTTGAAAAACCCCACTCGTTGTCATACCAAGACAGGATTTTGACAAAATTACCGCCAGTCACTTTCGTTAATGATGCTTCGTAGATTGAAGAGTGTGGATTGTGGTTAAAGTCTGAAGACACTAATGGCTCATCATTGATGGCCAAGATACCTTTCAAAGGACCTGCAGCAGCGGCTCTCAAGATACCGTCGATTTCTTCTTTCGTGGTTTCGCGTGAAGCTTGGAAAGCCAAGTCAACGATAGAAACATTGATAGTAGGTACGCGCATCGCGAAACCATCCAGTTTGCCCTTCATGTCTGGCAGTACCAAACCCACTGCAGCTGCAGCGCCGGTTTTAGTTGGAATCATGGATTGAGTCGCTGAACGGGCACGGTGCAAGTCACTGTGATACACGTCAGTCAAAACTTGGTCATTGGTGTAAGAGTGAATGGTTGTCATCAAACCATGATCAACACCGATAGTGTCGATTAAAGGTTTGACTAAAGGCGCCAGACAGTTGGTGGTGCAAGAAGCGTTTGAAATAACGGTGTCAGATGCTTTTAAGGTCTCGTGGTTAACACCAAAAACGATGGTCGCATCGACATCATTACCACCTGGAGCAGAAATAACGACTTTTTTAGCGCCAGCAGCGATATGAGCAGACGCTTTAGCTTTGCTGGTAAAGAAACCGGTACATTCGTGAACAACGTCAATACCTAATTCAGCCCAAGGCAATTTAGCAGGATCTCTTTCAGCCAAGACACGGATTTTGTCGCCGTTAACGATGATGTAATCACCATCTACAGACACATCAAACGGGAATTTGCCATGAACGGTGTCATATTTGGTCAAGTGTGCATTCGTTTTGGAATCGCCCAAGTCGTTGATTGCAACAATTTGAATTTCATTGGTGCGACCTGATTCATACAAAGCACGCAATACATTGCGACCGATACGTCCGTAACCATTGATTGCAACTTTAATTGCCATTTGAGTTTTCTCCGGGATGAGTGTGAAAGTGATTATTACAATGTGCGCTAAGCGCCCAAAAATGCCATGGATTGTAGCAAATTAGGGGGTACAGCGTCCAGTCGAACTGGTGAGCCAAGCCAAGCTTTTTAAAAAGGTTTTAATACCGCCAGGAATACGATAGCCAATAAAAACAAGACAGGTACTTCATTAAACCAGCGATAAAAGACATGCGATTTATGATTACGATTGTGTTTAAAATCAGCCAGATAGCGACCACAGACCCAATGGTAAATAATGAGAATGACCAGCAGCAGCAGTTTTAGGTGCAGCCAACCCGCTTGCCCATACATAGCCCAAGCATAATCCTGCAACATCCAGAGACCGAAAATGAAAGTTAACACCATTCCCGGCGTCATAATGCCGAAATACAATTTGCGTTCCATTACCTTGAAGCGTTCATCACTAATCGCATCATCACTCATGGCGTGATAAACAAACAATCGCGGCAAATAAAACAACCCTGCAAACCAGGTCACCATAAAAATCAGATGGAGCGCTTTTAACCACAACATATCAAGGATAGTCCTGTCTTTCACGACGAATGAGCATCAAATTGCGGGCATAGACAAAAGTGCCGGGCAACTGTCCCATAATAATGACCGGGTCAAAACGGTGTAAACCATAGGCCAGAACAATCAGACCACCCGATAAACTCAGATACCAGAAACTCACTGGAATAATACTTTTTTTGTGCTTTTCACTATGCCACCATTGCACAATGAACCGCATCATAAACAGGGTCTGACCAACCAAACCTATCCCTAACCAAGTAATATCGGTAGAACTCATTCCGGCAAAATATTGCTGCCATTTTTCCAGAAGATGCCCCAGAAAAAAGCCTAAACCTTGATCCATGATTAACCCCTCAGCATCAATGACGGCTAATTTCACTGATTTGCGGCAGGCTATGACGTTTTTTCAGCCAAACCACACCCAGAATATCCACTATCCCCACCATTAAACGATCCAGAGTGCCATACTTGGATTGACCGAAGTTGCGTGCACGATGATTGACTTTAACCGAAATCACTTTACCGCCAGCCATTTGTACTAAGGCGGGAAGAAAACGGTGAATATGATCAAAATAAGGCAAGCTCAAAAACTTGTCGCGACGAAACAGCTTTAAACCGCACCCCGTATCGGGGGTTGCATCATGCAAAATAGATTGACGGATTGAATTGGCAAATTTAGAGGAAAAGCGCCTCCAACCGGTGTCATTGCGTTGGTGGCGAAAGCCCGCCAACATCCAAAGCTCCGGATCATTTTGCGCTTCAAAAGCGGCAACCAAATTCGGAATATCTGCCGGATCATTCTGTCCATCCCCGTCCAGAGTAGCAATCCAGGGATACTGAGCAGCTAACACACCCGTATGAACTGCCCGGCTTTGACCGCAGCTTTTGGCGTGTTGCAGGACTCTTAACTCAGGATAGCGCAGCATCGCCTGTTTAAGTTTCTCCAGAGTATCATCTCGACTACCATCGTCGACAAAAATCATCTCATAGGCTTCTTGAGAACTTAAAGCTTGAGCAATTTCAGCGATCAAGCTATCAACATTTTCAGTTTCGTTATGAACCGGAACAACAACAGAGATTTTCATAGATTACGAAATGATTTTAAAATTTAATTCTATCAAATAGTTACAAAATTAAGCTAATTTTTTACTTGAATTTACAAAGGTTTTAACTCATTGAACTGAGCCGAAGAACGAAAGACTAACCAGTACTCCCGATGTCCTTGAAGCCTAAAAGCCGTTTCCGGACGCTGTTTTTCCAGTGATATCAAATAGCCTTGAGGGTGTTGTTCTGCCCAGGCAGAGACCTGATCAGATTTTAGCACTGGCAAAGCCTGAGTCAGATGTCCGAGATAGTTTAATTGTCCCTGATAATTTCCAACAAAAGCATAATCAACACCCTGTTCATTAAAGGCTTTGACTTGTAATGCAGCCGGCGTTAAATCATAACTATCGCGGTTGTATTGAAAGAAGCAAATAAGACCTGCAAAGATTGCGACCACCATGGCAGCGGAAATCGCAAGCACACTGAACTTTGGCCAATAAAAAAGGCTCAAAGCCAAAAATACCGCTACAGTGAGAACCGTTAAACCCCACTCCCTCTCCACATTTTGAACCCAGCCGTAGCTATTCAAAGCAGGAATACTGGGTAAGCACATCAGAAAAACACCTATGGCGGCCAGCATCAAAGGCAAAACGATGTCTGATTTGAGAGCGATATTAGATTGCGTTTGCGTCAAGGCCCGCGCCACTAATAAAGCAAAAGCCGGCAACATGGGTATCAAATAATGAATTTGCTTACTCGGTAAGACCGAAAACAACACCGTGGTTGCTAGCAACCAAACCAGACAAAAACGAACCCCTAGATCTTGCAAAAACCCTGGCAAACGAAAACCTTGCCAGACTCGCCCCCAAAACAACCAAGGAAATAAAAACAAGGGCAGAAAAGGTAAATACCAGAACAAACCTCGCTTATGGATATTAGTGGACACTGCCCTGTCGGCTGTCTGATGCCAAAGAATGGCGCCCGCATATTCTTCACCACCCGCCATAGCAGCAGGCAAAGCCCAAACCAAAGCCAGAGCTATTCCCAATAAAATAGCCAGAATCAAACCGATACTTAAACGAATGAAGGGTAATGCATCAGTGCGCGCCCAAACTGCCATTAGCAGAGTAGTTGGCACAATATGCAGAAAAATGACCGGACCTTTAGCCAATAAACCACAAGCTATGGCAAAGGCGACCAACAGCCAGCCTTTAATCGCCCTACCCTGAAGCAAGTCAAGCAGGCCTAGCATAGCTATTAACACCCAGGCTGTTAGCAAAATATCAAACATGGTTGAGGTCGCAAACAGCGTCCACAACAAGCTTGCCAGTAATATCCAAGGCGCCTGATTGGCAAGTTCAATTTGCTTAGGCCAGAGTTTTAAAGCAATTTGTCTCACTAAAAACAAATCTAACAATGCGACTAAGGGACCAACCAATCGCGGCCAGCCATCATTAAAACCCAAAACGGCCCAGCCTAATTGCATTAACCAAAACAACATAGGGGGCTTATGGCTATAGGTCTGCCCATTAAGATAGGGAACTAAAAAATCACCGCGTTGCCACATCTCCCAGGCTACGGTTAAATAACGCGTCTCATCAATGGGGATTGGGGCGCGGGTAAACACTGCACTGGTCAAAAGCATCCAGAGCAAAACCAAACCCCAGCGGTAGATATGATTGGATACGATCAAGATAGACCCTTCCTATTAAAGTAGCTGCCAGTGCAGGGTTTCTCCCGCTCTGAGAGGTGTAATGGTTTCATTGGCCAGATGAAATACTTCAGGAACCTGCCAATCAGTTTTTGCCAAGGTCACATGCCCCTGATTACGAGGCAAACCATAAAAGTCAGCCCCAAAAAAGCTGGCAAAACCCTCTAATTTGTCGAGTTTACCGACTTGATCGAAGGCTTCTGCGTACAAACTCAATGCAGCAGGCGCATTAAAACATCCCGCACAGCCGCAACTATGTTCTTTGAGATGGGTTAAATGAGGCGCGCTATCGGTGCCGAGAAAAAACTTAGGACTGCCACTCGTGGCCGCAGCCACTAATGCCTGGCGATGTTGCTCACGTTTTAAAATAGGTAAGCAATAAAAATGCGGTCTGATACCACCGGCCAACATAGCATTACGGTTATACAATAAATGCTGAGGCGTAATCGTAGCTGCGATTTTATCCGCAGCGCTTGCAACAAATTGCACGGCTTCTTCTGTCGTGACATGTTCCATGACGATACGCAAATTCGGAAATCGATTCACTATTGCCTGCAATTGACTGTCTATGAATATTTTCTCTCTATCGAAAATATCGTATTTCTCATCAGTCACTTCGCCATGTACCAATAAAGGCACATCATGCTTTTCCATGGCTTCAAAAACCGGATAAGCCGCTTCGATATTGCTTACTCCCGAATCAGAATTGGTTGTTGCACCCGCTGGATAAAGTTTAAACGCGTGAATATGCTCAGATGCTGCAACTTGCTTGACATCATTGACTGAGGTAAGACCTGTTAAGTACAAGGTCATCAAAGGCTGAAAATCCGAGCCTGCCGGGAGGACACTCAAGATTTCCTCACGATAACTCAAAGCCTGCTCGACAGAAGTGACCGGTGGTTTCAGGTTGGGCATGATGATGGCCCTTGCAAATTGCTGAGCCGTCGCTGCAATTACCGCATGCAAAACAGCACCCGTTCTCACATGGAGATGCCAGTCATCCGGTCTTACAATAGTCAATTTATCCATTATTTTGACGTTTTCAATTAGAATACCCAGCTATTCTAGCATTAAGGGGTGTTGAATTCTTATTACAACGACCTCATTACCTTGGCGTTTACTGATTATGGGAGTAACTGATGCCAATTTACGAATACCAATGTCATGCTTGTGGCCACATTCACGAAGCATTACAAAAACTGGGCGCTGAACCACTGGTCACCTGCCCTGCCTGTCAAGAGCCAGAACTGAAAAAGAAAATTTCTGCCGCAGGCTTTCGTCTGAAAGGCGGCGGCTGGTATGAAACTGATTTCAAAAGCGGCAATAAGAAAAATGTTGCCGGCGACAATAACAGTGGTGGTGGCAATAGTGGCGGCGGTTGTGCCGGTAGCTGTGCCTGCCATTAATCCCTGATTTTGCTTTCATCAGCAAAACACCTGAATTCACAATTATTTTAGTTAACACCTCATTACCGAGAACCATTATGCGTAGCCACAAATGTGGAGAATTAACCACTCAAAACCTGGGCCAAACCGTCGCACTATGCGGCTGGGTTCATCGTCGTCGCGACCATGGCGGCGTTATTTTTATTGACCTGCGCGACCGCGCCGGTTTAGTTCAAGTGGTTTTCGACCCGGATGAAGCTGCAAGCTTCAAAATTGCTGAAAGTGTCCGCAGTGAATATGTGGTTCGCATTGAAGGCATCGTTCGTGGCCGTCCTGATGGCACGCATAACCCCAACATCACCACCGGTGAAATCGAAGTACTGGGCAAACAAATAGAAGTATTGAACGAGTCGGAAACTCCGCCGTTCCCACTGGAAAGCGAAATCGAAGTCAACGAAGAAACCCGTCTGCGTTTCCGTTATATCGACCTGCGCCGCACTTCCATGCAACAAAAAATGAAAGTGCGTCGTGACGTAACCCGTCATTTGCGTCAATATCTGGATGATCACGAGTTTTTTGAAATCGAAACGCCTTATCTGACCAAAGCAACACCTGAAGGCGCTCGCGACTACATCGTACCTAGCCGTACCCATCAGAATTCGTTCTTCGCCCTGCCTCAGTCACCGCAACTGTATAAACAGTTGTTAATGATTGCCGGCATGGAGCGTTATTACCAAGTCGTGCGTTGTTTCCGTGACGAAGATTTGCGCGCTGACCGTCAGCCTGAGTTTACCCAGCTGGATATCGAGACTTCATTCCTGAATGAACAGCAAATTATGCAGATCATGGAAGAAATGATCCGCCGTCTGTTCAAAGACATTATTCATGTCGATTTGGGCGATCAATTCCCAGTGATGAGCTACGCTGAAGCAATGCGTCGTTATGGTTCTGATCGTCCGGATTTGCGTATTCCTCTGGAGTTGGTCGATATTGCCGAAGAAATGCAAGCCGTTGACTTCAAAGTATTTTCCGGCCCAGCCAATGATCCGAATGGCCGCGTAGTGGCTATGCGCCTGCCTGAAGGCGGTGACATGAGCCGAAGCACGATTGATGAACTGACCAAATTCGTTGGCATTTACGGCGCTAAAGGTCTGGCTTACATCAAAGTCAACGATCTTGCCGCCGGTGTTGAAGGCCTGCAATCACCGATTGTTAAATTTGCACCCGATGAAGTCTGGGCCAAAGTCATGACTAAAGTCGGCGCACAGAACGGCGATTTAATTTTCTTTGGTGCGGACAAAGCTAGCATCGTCAATGAAGCAATGGGCGCTCTGCGTGTCAAGCTGGGTCTGGATCGCAACTTGCTGAGCTGCGAGTGGGCACCGATGTGGGTGGTTGATTTCCCAATGTTCGCTTGGGATGAGAAAGCTAAACGTTTTACCGCAATTCATCATCCATTCACCGCACCCAGCTGCTCAGTTGAAGATTTAGTAGCTAACCCAGGGACCGCTCTGTCACGCGCTTATGACTTGGTATTAAATGGCACTGAAGTCGGTGGTGGTTCAATTCGTATTAACCGTACTGCGATGCAGCAAACTGTGTTCGATATCCTGGGCATTGGCCACGAAGAAGCCCGCGAGAAGTTTGGCTTCCTCTTGGATGCTTTGAAATATGGTGCGCCTCCACACGGCGGTATCGCCTTTGGTCTGGATCGCCTGGTCATGCTGATGACCGGCGCCAGCTCGATTCGTGATGTGATTGCTTTCCCTAAAACCCAGACTGCGGCTTGCCCGCTGTTCAATGCACCCGCCGTGGTCAGTGAAGAACAATTGAAAGAACTGGGTATCCGTCTGCGCAAACCCGACGGTAAAGAAGCAAAACCCGAATAAGCGTGTACTCTCAGGCCGGACGACTATCCGGCCTGAACCCCCTTTGCAACCCCTGTTTACTGTCTAATTGAAGGTTACGACTATCATGGCGAACAGTTCCGCTCTTCCTATTCATGATTATGCGCTGCTTGATGAAGCCGAGTGCGATAGACGCATTGCGGCAGCGAAAGCCAAACTCGGTAAACGTCTGATTGTGCTAGGCCATCATTACCAGCGTGACGAAGTTTTTAAACATGCTGATATTTACGGGGACTCCTTAAAATTATCCCGGGAAGCTGCGCAGTCGGAAGCCGAATACATTGTCTTTTGCGGTGTGCATTTCATGGCCGAGGTAGCCGATATTCTGTCACGCCCCGAGCAGATTGCCATTTTGCCTGACCTGGCTGCTGGCTGCTCCATGGCGGATATGGCCAACCGCATCAAAGTTGAACAATGCTGGAATGAACTGGCGCAAGTGATAGATGTTGAGAATCAGGTCACCCCGGTTACTTATATCAATTCATCTGCTGACCTGAAATCTTTTTGCGGCAAACATGACGGCATCGTCTGCACCTCCTCCAATGCTGAAAAAATCCTTAACTGGAGCTTTGAACGCCGCGAAAAAGTTTTATTCTTCCCGGATCAGCATTTAGGCCGCAACACTGGCTATCGGATGGGCATTCCGCTGCAACAGATGGTGACCTGGGATTTCAACAAACCTATGGGCGGCCTCAGCGAACAGCAAATCCGTGATGCCAAAATCATTCTCTGGAAAGGCTATTGTTCGGTGCATCAAGCATTTCAGCCAGAGCAAATCGACAATTTCAAAGCCCGCTATCCCGAAACCATTGTCGTTTCGCATCCGGAAGCCTGTTTTGAAGTCTGTGAAAAATCCGATTACATCGGCTCGACCGAAATGATCTTGAAAATCGTCCGCGAAGGTCAGCCTAATACCCGCTGGCTGGTCGCAACCGAACTGAATCTGGTCAACCGTCTAAACCAAGAGTGCAAAGCTCAGGGTAAATCGGTGCATTTCATGGCTCCGACCTTAAGTATGTGCTCGACCATGTTCCGTACTGACCCACAACATCTCGCCTGGGTCTTGGAGAATCTAGCCGCAGGCCATGTGGTCAATCAAATTGTTGTGACAGATACTGAAAAGCAACAAGCTAAGGTCGCGCTGGATAATATGTTGTTGGCTTCTTAGAGAGAACACTTACAGCAGCTAAATCTGATTGAAAAACTTAGTAAGCTTTGGTTTCTTCTTACGCATTTGACACTCTAGTATTATCTTGTAACTCTATGAATTGGATCGCAATCAAATGCCTTCTGAGCACAAAATACTCAGAAGCTAAGCGCAAGACGTGCCGTTTCTTAGCGTAGTAGCTAAGGCGTTGTCTTTATACTTCATATCCAATTCCGTTGGACTTTCCATTTCATTAAAATTGATCTAGTTTTAATACTACAAAAAACTTTAAGAAAATAGCTTCAGAGCATTCTCTGAAGGCAACACTAATCTCTTTCAAAGAAGCTGCTTGCTTCCTCGATAAGGGTGCCCACACTACCCATAAGAGGGACGAGAATAAGAGCGGCCCCCGCAAAAACGACAAAGAAACGTGCCCATGTATCTGGCTGAGTCGTTGCAGGGTTGAAGTAAATTGGAATGGTTTGAAATGCACACCATGTAATGAGAATTCCTGAAATAATCTTTGCAGTTCCAGGAATATACTCTGACCATTTGCGTGATACGTTCAGCATCCAAATTGGAGTAGTTTTCTTACATCCCCTTATCCATTCATCGAATGCTTCGAGAAACCCTCTGGCAATAACGTAGTCAGCATACTCTATTGTTACTTCAGCCGTGTTAAGTGCAACAATTCCGAGGAAACGACTTCCCACAAATCGCGGTACGTCTTTTTCGATCTGTTGAAGCATGGCTACTCGAGAGGTCAGTCGAATAGAAACCACATATTCTTGTGGGGCGTCTAACCCAGCAGGAATTATGGAAAAGTTGTACTTTAAGACCATACTGACAGTTGGACTGGCCGCGTTAGAGTTGTAATTGCAAAATCTATCAAAAGATGTGAATTGTTCTTTTCGTTCTTTCTCGTGAAATACTGAAATTACTTCGTTGCAAGCTACAATTTTATGAATATCACACAGTTGTTTAATCTTAATATGCAGTTGCTCTATTTCTGAAAACTCAACCAATATATTGTCGGAATAGCGTTCTCTTATCTGTTCTGTCCGTCCGGTTACTTGATGGTAAATGTCCTGATATACCTTGACTGAGACAGGGGTCTTAGCCTCACCGACTCGGATAAAGTCAATATTCCCATCTCCATTATCAGAATGTTCAATTAACTCACCCATTTAGAGTCTCCTAAAATTTAGCATCTAAAACATCAAGGAACTCAGTAAATTTAAAATTACCGAAAAAAATTGGAGATATGACTAGTGAAATCAGATCGTTTTCATTAGAACACATCAAACAATCACTATGATACCTATACAAATGTATAGAAAACTTAGAAGGGGGCCAGGCTCGTAAATACACGTATTTACGAGCCTGGCCCCTTTTTTTAACGTTTTTTACGGGCGGCTTTTTTTTCGGCTTTTGCCAGACGAATAGCTTCCAGTTCTACCATTTCGTCTGCAATCATTGCGGGGGTTTCCAGGGTAATGGTCCCGAGAGTTCCGGTGCGGAATTCATTTAAGACCAGTTTGGCGGCTTTATCGTAATCCACCTGTTTTCCAGCTTTCAAACAACCGCGTTTGCGACCAATCGCCTCTAGCAAAGCCATAGGTTCATCGGGTAAAGGCTGGAGTTGATAGCGTTTTTGGAGTAAAGCAGGATAGGCTTTGACTAAATACTCCAGTGCAAATAAAGCAATATCATCATATTGAAAGGCGGTGTCTTTAATCGCGCCACTCACCGCCAGTCTATAGCCACTGTGACGATTTTCAAGATTCGGCCATAACACACCGGGTGTATCGGAGAGTATCAGGTTATTGCCGAGATTGATTTTTTGCTGGTGTTTAGTCACAGCCGGTTCATTGCCGGTTTTGGCTATGATACGACCCGCCAGAATATTGATGATGGTCGATTTTCCGACATTGGGAATACCCATGATCATACTCCGCACCACCTTATTGGCCGCGGTCTTTTCCGGCAACATCCGAGCGCACAAGGCGCTGATTTGCCGAATTTTATCTGGCTGCTGTGTAGTGACTGCTAAAGTTTTCACCCCAACCTGTTGTTCCATATGCGACTGCCAGATTGCTGTCAATTCCGGATCTGCCAGATCACATTTATTCAGGACCCGGATGGTCGGTTTGTCCCCACGCAACTTATCGAGCATAGGGTTCTGACTGCTGAATGGAATACGGGCATCAAGAATTTCGATGAGTACATCAATATCGGGTAAGGCATGTTTGATTTCCAAACTGGCCTTGTGCATATGCCCCGGGAACCACTGAATTTGCATGTTTAAAAATTGGACTGATAAAGGGCTATTCTATCAAGGCGTCAGCTTCCCGCGGTGCAAATCGACCATAACGCAATAATATGGCAGGCAATAACAGCAGATTAAGCAAGGTGGAGGACACCAGACCGCCAACAATAATCGCTGCCATAGGTCCCATAATCTCTCGGCCTGGATTATCGCTGTTCAAGGCAATCGGCAACATCGCCAAGGCGGTCACCAAAGCGGTCATCAGTATAGATGGCAATCGTTCCTGCGCACCTCTGATCAATGTTTCCAGATTCCAGCTTTGCTGTTCATGGTCAATCAAATGCTGGTAATGTGAGATTAACATGATGCAGTTTCTCACCGTAATCCCGAATAAGGTAATAAAACCCACAAAAGAACCGACTGACAAGGTCGCATGACCAATCACAACCACCGCCACTCCACCGAGCAAAGCAAAAGGCAGATTGACCAGGGTCAGCAAAACATTGCGCAGATTACCCAGGGCAATATAGATTAACAACAGTACCCCGCTCCCCGCTAATAAAGCATGCAAAATTAAAGCCTCACGCGCCTCAGCCTGTTCCAGAGCAGCGCCTTTAAAATCAGGATAAGTGCCGGCCGGCCATTGCATTTCGTGTAAGACTTTTTGCTTAAGCTCCGCCATAAAATCATCCATATCTCTGGCATTGACATTACAAGTCACAGTCTGCACCCGCTGCGCGCCTTGATGCAGAATGTTATAGCGGCCTTCGCCCTGCTCAATATCGGCCACTTCGCTTAATAAAACTCGGCGTCCTTCGGGACCGCTCAGGGGAATCTGCTGAAGATATTCCACCTGCGTCCGCAAATCCGGCGCCAGAACCACAGCAACATTAAAGATACGGTTACCCTGCAAATTTTTGGCGACCACCCGCCCTTCATAAGCGGTCTGCAAGGCGGTCATCACCTGACCCGGGGTAATTCCGCGGAAACGTAACTGATCCAGATTAAGCTGAACCTGCATCATGGCGGTTGCCGGTGGTGACCGTAATTGAATATCGTCAGCCCCTAGCATTGCTTGCATAATCGCCGCTACTTGCTGAGCTTGCTTATCCAACACGCTAAAATCATGACCAAAGATATTAACCACTACAGCCGAGGTATAGCCTGAAATCGTTTCATCGACACGCTCTGTCAAAAAGGTGTTGGCCTCATAATGGATGCCGGGGAAATCATCCAGAATGGCACGCAATTGATCCAATACGGCCTGCTGAGCCTGGCCTGATAAAGGTTTCAGTCTGACTTCATACTCACTGTAGTGACTGCCATAGGTGTCTGCGCCTCGCTCCGCCCGCCCCGCCCATTGTGATACCGACTCAACCCCAGTAATCGCCATAAATTGCTCGGTCAGACGACTGCCGATCCGGATCGACTCGGTGAGCGAAGTACCCGGCACACTTTGGGTATGCAGAATAAAATGCCCTTCTCGCAGTTCCGGCAAAAACTTATGATCCAACTGCAGAAATCCTATCAAGCCCAAGCCGCAAGCCGCGACACTGCCAAGCATCACCGGACGAAAATGGGACGATAACCACAACAAACTTTTGGCGTAGCGCGGTTTAAGCCAACGGACCAAAGGCGGATCAGTTTCATCTGTCAAATGAGCGGGTAATAACAAAATGACACAGGGCCGGTGTCAAAGTCAGCGCTACCAACAAAGACATCAAAATTGCCAGAATATAGGAATAGCCTAAGGGCGCAAATAAGCGTCCCGCCACGCCTTCCAGCGTCAACAAAGGCACAAACACCAAAGCCACAATAAAACTGGCATACACCACTGAACTGCGCACTTCCAAAGAAGCTCGGTAAATGACCGTGTTGAATGCTAAGGGATGTGCTGAGTGTTGGTTTTCGCGCAATCGGCGAAAAATATTTTCGGTATCGATAATGGCGTCATCAACCACCTCACCAAGCGCTATCGCCAGACCACCCAACACCATGATATTGAGATTGATGCCATTTTCCAGCAGCACCAAGACAGCCGTCATTAAGGACAAAGGAATGGCTAAAGCGGCAATCAGTGCGCTACGAAAGTTGTAGAGAAACACATATAAAATCAGTAAAACAAAGAACCCCCCGACTA
>RFQK01000003.1 GCA_009925045.1 Methylococcaceae bacterium | reverse complement strand
TTGTAGTTGTCAATTTCGATAATAATAGTGTTAAAACTAATATCCATGTGCATGTTTCGGCTGACAGTACCGAAGGATTGCAGCAAGAACAACCATATTCTTTATCTTACAAATATGATAAAACCACATGCACTTTGCGTGCATGGGAAACTACCTTGGGGACTTCAAATTCAGATTTGTTTTTTGTTGTTGGAAATAATGGAGCTGTTTTGTATGGGGTGCAACAAGACGTTGGCGATAATGAAAGTAAATTATTTGTACTCACAAAACAATAATCTTCGACGTTTCTATAAGATATTTCAGAGTTGAAGTATGACCTGCGAATAGCCAAAGTTGTTTGATTTTTTAGCGTTGTTAAATAGTCATAAAGTCGATGCTTGGTAGATCTTGTTCTAATTTAAGTGATGAACGCATGGTTAATCCGATATCTGAGCGCGATTAGTATTCATACGAGTGAATTTCATTACTTCATCTAGATGACACTCAGGAAGTCATATCTGTCCAAAATGATTTGCTTCAGATAACTTAGCAGTCACTATCTATTCAGGGCATACTGCCATGCCAACGAGCAGATAATATTAGGAATGTTATGCAAGGCTTGGCTTTTGTCGACCTGGAAACGACTGGCGGTTCAATCACGAAAGATCGCATTACCGAGATCGGTATTATCTTGGTGGATGAAACTGGCGTCCATGAATGGAGTCGGTTGGTGCATCCGCAGATGCGAATTCCATTGTTTATCGAACAGATGACCGGCATCAGTAATGCCATGCTTGAAAATGCGCCAAACTTTGAACAGGTGGCGCAAGAAGTTAATGCTTTATTGCATGGCAAATTATTCATTGCTCACAACGCTCGCTTCGATTATGGATTTCTGAAAAATGAATTCAAACGGTTTGGAATGGTGTTTAAACCGCAGGTGTTGTGTACTGTCAAATTATCGCGGGCACTTTATCCGCAACATCATCGGCATAATCTTGATAGCTTGATTGAACGCCATCAATTGACGGTGAAGGAGCGTCATCGCGCTTTGGGAGACGCTCAATTGATTTATCAGTTTTGGCAACAGCTTAATCAGCAGTTTGCCAATGATGTAATCGAACAGACGATTAAAAAATTGGTGCAGCGCTCCAGTCTGCCGTCACAACTGGATCCAAATCTCATTCACGACTTGCCGGATGGGCCGGGCGTCTATTTATTCTATGGTGAAAATGACTTGCCGCTGTACATTGGCAAAAGTGTCAACATCCGCCAGCGAGTCCTGTCACATTTTGCTGCAGACCATCGTCAAACGAAGGAAATGAGTTTGTCGCAGCAAACCAAACGTATCGATTGGATCGAAACCGCTGGAGAACTGGGTGCGTTATTGACCGAAGCCAAGCTGATCAAACAAATGACGCCAGTACATAACCAACGGCTACGGCGTAAAAATGCGCTGTGTGCCTGGCAACTCGAGCAAAAACAAGATCAGTTGGTGCCGCGTTTAGCCTGGGCCGACGATCTAGATTTTGGTTCTCAGGCTAATTTATACGGTTTGTACTCTAATAAACGGGATGCTGAAAAAGCGCTGCGTAGCATCGCTGAGCAACATCAGCTTTGTCTGGGAGTACTCGGCCTGGACAAGATCGGTAGCGGTAAACCGTGTTTTGCTCATCAACTCAAACGTTGTCGGGGAGCCTGCGTCGGCAAAGAGTCTGGTTTGCAACATGCTATGCGTTTACAAACCGCCATGAGTAAACTTAAACTCAACAGTTGGCCTTATCCTGGAGCCATAGCTATCCGCGAGACAAATGATTTTCATATCATTGATCATTGGTGTTATCTGGGCACGGCGCAAAGTGATGACGAGGTCCATGCATTGTTGGAGCAAGGCAGACCAGCATTCGATCGTGACACCTATCTGACTTTGATCAAGGCCTTAAGAAAAGCCGATGTTGTGCAATTGAGTTTGAATTTCCCTCATTAGCCTGTGCTTAGGCGATATTTTAATGCCTGGGGCTATTGAAGATGATTTGTAAGCTAAAAACTGCTGTTCTAGAATATTTCGATAAGGTGCGGATTTATTGATATCAGGCTCATTTTTAGTACAAAAATAGGCAACTGAATTTTGGTGTCGAGAGCTTATTGGATAAATTCTACTAACATCCCTTAAGCGGAATAGCTAGCGTGTCGACGTATGCTCAGGGTTTTCCTTTGCCACAGTTATTGCCGGTGGCAGCGATGGGGCGTTCGGTTTTTGTCTCGGTTAATTTTGACTACTAGTATATCTGATACTTGAGCCTGGCCCCCTTTTTGAGAAGGCCAGGTTGTTTGTGGTGGTGATCTATTTCAAAGGAGGTAATGCACCCTCTGTTGTACCAATATAGCCAACAGCCGCATTTTTCAGATTACCCCAGTTGGATTTAAGTTTATCCAACACTGCAGTTTTATCTGAGCCTAAGTAATTTGCTAAGGTTCCGCCTTCTCCTGGATGTTGGAAATTACTCAGGATATAAGAAAACCCGTTGTAGTTTGGTGCTACAAATAATCCGGTTGCCTCAGCATTCATTGGTGTTGAGAGGATTTTGGAAAGTTTTTTGCTGTCGATATTGTAAGCCCAGACATAGTTGTTGTTACGTCTGCTGGTATCTTCACCAATAAATAGGGTCCGAATGGAGTCAACGTAGCGCAGATTATCTGGACCGCAAATTTTATCTTGTGAACATTGGTTACCCTCAGCGTCTTTTGTGCCGCCATTCCAGCCACCAATCAAACTCGTAATTGGGGTTAGATTGCTTCCCACGTATTCGCTTTTGATCAGGTTTCCTTTGCTATCAGAAACACTCTTGGCAGTTGCCATTTCGTAAATAAGACCTGCGTCATTACGCGCCATTTTTTGAATGTCGCCAAGGCTGTCAATCATGCCTTTTTCAACACGTGAAATCGTAATATAAAACTTTCTGTCGCTTGGATTGAAAGTGATATATTCCATTTTACTGAACTCGGTGGTTGCACCTTTCAGAACAGCATAACGTCTGGTTTCCAGAAAAGCTGCCGCTTGTTCAATCTCCGAGGATTTCATGCCAAGGCGGTTGCTTGTTTTAAGTCTGAGCCATTCAGTGCCTGAGTAAGACAACACTTTTTTGTAAGTTGTGTCTGTCGGATCAGTGATTGACACATCAAACAGATCACTAAACTTAACGCCTTGAGTCACGTATTTTTCAATCTCTTGGTCCTTAGCATGTCCCAAATTGATCCATTGCAAATCAAGGTTTAAATCAGTTTGTTTGATCGCCTTGGCAGCATAAATCGTTCCCGCAGAAAGATTCTTAGCTTGATCGGCAACAAACATGAAAAGGCCTGTATTCGCACCATCATCACCGGAAATAGCGGTTTTATTGTCAGCTGCCAGTTCCAGCATTTCACGTGCAAAGCGGCCGGTTGCATAGTGTTTTACAACAGAGGTGGTGCCATTTGATTTGATTGATACTTCTGGAACGAGTCCGTAACGATAAGGATTGGCATGTGTCTTGTCACCAAAGTAATACTGGCTGAAACTATTAATGTCGGTTCCATCATCAGAGTCAGTTGCTTTACTTAGACCTTCTCTGACTTTAGCATCAGGTTCGTATTCCTCTGAGCTTAAATGGGTGTTCCAGGCCGAAAGTGTCGATCCGCAATGGATCCAGCCACCGTTTACTTTGCTAAAACTAATTGGGTCATAATCAAAGGCTGAAAGCGCACCCGTTTTTTTATTTTGATCTAATTTAAAAAAGCCCACAGTCGCTGGTAATTTACTCCAAAAAGTGCCGGTGCTTGCACCGTCGTTCGGAGGCAATTCGCGATATTCGAAATGAGCGACCAACGCTAAGGGATTACTGGCCGAAGAGGATGCCTTCATTCCAGAGATTTTAATTAAAGAACTTCCATCTGGTGCATCAGAACTTAAGATACCGTCTTTATCGCTCAAATATTTGTCAGAAGAGTCTAAAATACCTCCGACTGAACCACCCCCTATTACTTGATTGGTATTGGCAAGCGGTTGATATTGCAAATCATAGGTTTTACTGGTGCCATCTTTGTAATTGTATTGGATCTTGGCGTTAGTGTAGATGGCCGCTTTTTGTTCAACCGTGGAGGGTGAACTCATGCTAAAAAATTCAACAGATTTGATGCTGGGTGCCGCAACTACGGGTGTTGCTGTCATCATCGCGAGCAGAGTACAAAGTGTATGATCGGTGCGAATTGGTTTCATATTTTCACCTCTTGGCGTTTCAAAAAGCCAGAATCCTGACGAAAAAATGTGACTGTTTGATGACCAGTTTTTTACAGATTGATGAAATTAATCGGTGTTACTTAAAATGAACTGATAATCAATGTGATAGGCACCGTAAGCTAAAATCCCTGCCTGATTTCATGGAAATTCATCTAAATGTCACAGAGCTCATTTAGTCTAACGATAAACCTTATCGGTTTATAAACTTTATCTTCTCAAATGTGAAAATCATGTCCCTAAATACCCCTTCCCAGTCAGAATTAGAGCAAATCAATGCCTATTGGCGTGCGTGTAACTATCTGGCTGCAGCCATGATTTATCTGCGCGATAACCCGCTGTTACGCGAACCGCTGAAGCCTGAGCATATTAAACAGCGTTTATTGGGACACTGGGGGGCAAGTCCGGGTTTGAGCTTTGTCTATGTTCATCTTAATCGCTTGATTCGGCATTATGATCAGGATGTCATTTTTTTGGCAGGGCCTGGCCATGGTGCTCCTGGCGTGCTTGCTCCTGTGTATCTGGAAGGGACGTATAGTGAAATTTATCCGGATAAAGCTGAAAACCTTGAGGGCTTAAAGCATTTTTGCAAGTCGTTTTCATTTCCCGGTGGCATCGGCAGCCACTGCACCCCGGAATTGCCAGGATCCATTCATGAAGGCGGCGAGTTGGGCTATAGCATTTCTCATGCCTTTGGAGCTGCTTACGATAATCCGGATTTGCTGGTAACCGTGGTGGTAGGTGATGGGGAAGCCGAAACAGCAGCACTGGCAACCTCATGGCATTCCAATAAATTTTTGAATCCAATCCGTGATGGTGCGGTACTTCCAGTTTTACATCTCAATGGTTATAAAATTAATAACCCCAGTGTGTTATCACGGATTAGTGCAGAGGAATTGGAAAGTTTGTTGGTGGGCTATGGTTGGCAACCCTATTGGGTCGAGGGTTCGGAGCCTATGCAGATGCATGCGCGCATGGCCGAAGTTATGTCAGCGTGTTGGCAGCAAATTCATGAAATCCAGCAACATGCTCGCAGTACAGGTCAGGCTAGTCGCCCGCGCTGGCCCATGATTATTTTCAAATCACCTAAGGGTTGGACCGGGCCAGATGCAGTGGATGGTCATAAAGTTGAAGGTTTCTGGCGTGCGCATCAGGTGCCTTTGGCGGGGGTGCGCGAAAATCCTGAGCATTTGGCACAACTGGAAAAGTGGTTACGCAGTTACCAGCCTGAGCAATTATTTGATCAACAGGGTCAACTGATTGCGGAACTCAAAGCACTTGCGCCACAGGGGCGCAAACGGATGAGTGCTAATTTGCATGCCAATGGTGGTCGATTAAGAAAGCCTCTCAGCTTACCGGATGTTTCTGAATATGCGATTGAGGTTAAGCAGCCCGCGGTTGCAAAATATGAAAATACTCGTCCCTTGGGTCGTTTTTTGCGTGACATTATGCAGAAGAATGACACTATTTTTCGGGTATTTGGTCCGGATGAAACCAGCTCTAATAAACTGGATGACGTCTATCAAGCGAGTAAAAAGACTTGGATGGGGAATATTCTTCCAGAAGATGCTGATGGAGGCGAACTGTCCCCCGATGGCAGGGTGATGGAGATTTTATCTGAACATACCCTTGAGGGCTGGCTGGAGGGCTATTTGCTGACAGGGCGTCATGGGTTTTTCTCCACTTATGAAGCCTTTGTGCATGTCATTGACTCTATGTTTAATCAGCATGCAAAATGGTTGGCCATGTCAAAAGAGGTTGATTGGCGCGCGCCGATTGCATCGCTGAATCTATTGATTACGTCCACTGTCTGGCGTCAGGATCATAATGGCTTTACCCATCAGGATCCTGGGTTTTTAGATGTGGTGGTTAATAAGAGTCCGGCGGTGACAAGGATTTATTTGCCACCCGATGCCAATTGCCTGTTAGCGGTTGCCGATCATTGTTTGAAAAGTACTGACTATATCAATGTCATAGTGGCCGATAAGCAAAGTCACATACAGTATCTGGCTATGGATGCAGCCAGCAAACATTGCATTAAGGGAATTGGTATTTGGGAATGGGCTAGCAACGATCAGGGCGAGGAGCCTGATCTGGTGATGGCCTGTGCGGGTGATGTCCCGACTCAAGAAGCCTTGGCTGCAGTACAGATTCTGCGAGAACATTTTCCGGCATTAAAACTTCGCTTCATTAACTTGGTAGATCTCTACAAGCTGGCTCCTAATACTGAACACCCACATGGATTAAGTGATCGAGATTTTGACAGTTTGTTTACGCTGGATAAGCCGGTGTTATTTAACTTTCATGGCTATCCTTGGTTAATTCACAGATTGGCTTACCGACGTCATAATCATAGCAATTTCCATGTGCGGGGCTATAAAGAAAAAGGCAGTATTAATACCCCACTGGAATTAGCTATTCAGAATGAAATAGACCGATTCAGTCTGGTCATCGATGCTATTGATCGCATCCCGGCATTATCGGTTGCAGGTGCACACGTGAAGCAATTGATGCGCGAAAGGCAGTTAGAGTGTTGTCAGTATGCGTATCAAAACGGAACCGACTGGCCAGAGATCAATGAATGGCGCTGGTCTATCGACTAGTCGGCCTGAAAGGGAACGTCCATGTCGGTAATTTGCGCATTATTACCCGCTCCTAGTTATCAGATATCTGATGAAGATAGTTTAGCGATCAGAGATGACATCAATGTGACAAAAAAAATCCAGCCTAGGCTGGATTAAGCAAAAGTGCTAGAAGTCTCTCAACACGAGCATGTTTACTTTAAGTGTTTGATGTGAAAGTTTTGTGACACAAAACAGCAAAATTTTTGTTGTGACCCAATGAAGAATTGAGCAAACAGGTTGTTGACCTTGCCATCGTTAAGAGTGCTCAAATCGAAGAACCGGAAATCGATTAAATTGTCATTCATCAATTTGTCATCGATAGACTCTATGCTGGTTATGTTTCTGACTACTGGTAATAGAGATGCAATATCCTCAGGCAAATCATGATGCACATCTGGAAACGCTCAAGCAACTGTTGATTGATGTTAGAGCGGTAAAGGAAACAGTTGTTGCAGAAGCTGAAAAACGACTGGCGCCTTACACTGCGTATTATCGATCTGGTGTATTGACTAAAAGTGCTGTAAATCTGGCACATTATCTGGCTCTCAGACAGCTGGATTTACGGCATTTACAATTACGTTTGGCCCAAGTTGGCTTGTCATCATTGGGACGGGCGGAAGCTTCGGTACTTTCTACCTTAGACGCTGTCATTGATTTGCTGAGCCGTGCTACCGGGGATTTATCCGCCAGCGATAGCGCCAGTTCTGGCGAGTATGACTTTAATCGTGGTCACCAGCTTCTCGATCAGCACACCATTGAGTTATTTGGTCCCTACTACGAAAAAAGTAAGGCGCACGTCATGGTGACGCTAGGTACTGATGCAGCATGGGATTATGCGCTGATCAATCGTCTGCTTGAACAGGGTATGACGTGTGCCAGAATTAATTGCGCGCACGATGATCATACTGTCTGGCAGGCGATGATTGGCAATATACGTCGTGCTGAAGCTGAAACGGGAAGAAGTTGTCGGATTTTGATGGATTTGGCTTTTTGATCAACTTGCTTTGGGGCAACATATACGTTGCAAAGATTTGCGTGGTAAACACCGGGAATTCGAGTTGGTTCAGTCCCTCGATGCGAACCAGTGGTTATTGTCGGGTACTGAAGGCTGTTATTTGGCGGCCGGAACTGCACTGGAATTGTTGGATTGTGATCATAACCAGTTGGCCGCATTTAATTTAGGTGATTTTGAGGGTCAGCCTGCGAAAATTATCCTCCACCAGGGCGATCACTTATTACTCACCACGCTATCCCAGGCAGGTGCACCTGCAGAGTTGAATCAAGCCGGTCAGGTCTGCAAACCCGCTCAGATTGGCTGCACCTTAGAGTCTGCCATTAGCCATTTAAAAGAAGGTGATCCGGTCTGGATCGATGATGGAAAATTGGGTGCCGAGGTTGAAAGTATTGTGGAAGAGGGCGCTTTATTGCGAGTCACGCGTGCCCGCAGTCAAGGGGTTAACATCAAAGCGGATAAAGGCATTAATTTTCCTGAAACTGATCTGGGTTTGCCGAGTTTGAGTGAAAAAGATTTACATGATTTGGATTTTGCCTGTATCAACGCGGATCTGATCGGTTTTTCATTCGTGGAATCTTTAGCCGATATGGACAATCTGATTCAAGAATTGGCTAAGCGGGGTGCAACGGATTTGCCTATCATCGCCAAAATCGAAACGAATCGTGCGGTTAAAAATTTGCCTGATATTGTCTTGGGGACTTTGGGGCGTCATAGTTTGGGCATCATGATTGCCCGGGGTGATTTGGCTGTCGAATTAGGCAGTGCTCGTCTGGCCGAAGTGCAGGAAGAGTTGTTATGGCTGTGTGAAGCCGCGCATGTACCCGTGATTTGGGCCACTCAGGTGCTGGAGTCAATTGCTAAAAAAGGGACACGTTCCCGACCTGAGTTCACTGATGCGGCGATGGCGGTCCGTGCCGAATGTGTCATGCTGAACAAAGGGCCCTATATTGTGGATGCTTTGTCAGCGCTGATTAATGTGATGGATAGAATGCAGGCGCATCAGCATAAAAAGTTTTCCAGACTAAGAGCCTTACACTGGTAATTGCTATTGTTAGCGACCAGGCTCAAATCCGAGTGCCCTGGCCATGACCTGATAGATGTAGCTTTGTTCTTGTATGCCATGAAACCAATGGGCCTGAGGTCCATTGGCGAAAATGGCGACATCTTCTCCGGCATGTGTTTCGCTGGCTAAAGGCACAGTAGCCGCTTGTAAATACTCTGGATCATCGGTGTTCATGGCTGGATGTTCATCATCGTCCTGGACAGTTTCCCGATGTCCAGGGCCATTGGCGTAGGACAAAGTCGTATAAGAATGGCCGTGACGATCTGTTGCAGTTTTACTCTGTTCAGCTTCCTGAACTAATCCGAGTATGGGATTGCCGCGTTGGGGATAGCCCGCAATCGTGAAGGTATGGCTGTGATCAGCTGTGACGATCATAAGCGTGTCTTCTGCTGATGTTTTATTGAGAGCGGTCTGCACAGCGTTAGAGAGTTCTATCGTATCGTGCAAGGCTCGAAATGCATTGCCTGCATGATGGGCGTGGTCAATACGTCCGGCTTCAACCATCAACACGAATCCTTTGGGATTTTTTTGCAGCACTTCAATTGCTTTCGCAGTCATTTCGCTGAGCGAGGGCTCTCCACCCAGATCTTTTGCCCGATCGTGTTCATAAGCCATGTGTGAAGAGGCAAACAAACCCAAGAGATGCTCCACCTTAGCACTGTCGATGCTGTCAAAGCCTTGACGGTCGAAGACATAGGCTGCGTTGGGAAAACGGTTAAGCCAGCGTTGGGTCAAATCTTGTCCGTCTTTACGCAGGCCATACTGTCCGGGTTCTTCGGGATCGGCCTGGGTTTTTGGTAAAAACATCGCTCTGCCTCCACCCAGGGCGACTTCTAGGCCGTCACCATAAGGGAAGTCCAATAATTGGCTGGCGATGTCGGCTACATGAGCGCTAGCAGGGATTTGCGCATCGGACTCCCAGTCCCGTTCTGGGCTATGCGCGTAACAAGCAGCGGGCGTAGCATGAGTAATCCGGGTGGTCGTGACAATACCTGTAGCAAGACCGTGTTCTTCCGCTTGTTCGATCAGAGTTTTAACCCGATGACTTTTCAGTACATCGGCATTGGGTTCACCATGCTGAGTGCCAGCATCAACCGAAAGCATGCGGTCATTGGTTTTTACTCCCGTGATTATGGCGCTCATAGTCGGGGCAGAATCGGATGTCTGCTGGTTAACACTGTAGGTTTTGGATAAGGCCAGATAAGGCATGCGTTCAAAACTCAGACTATGTTCTTCGCCACCGCGATGAGTAGCTTGTGACTGGCCTTCTAAGATGCGTGCAGCGGTAATCGTGGAAATCCCCATGCCATCACCGACAAACAGAATCACATTCTTGGCTTTATGTTGGACGGGTTTTATCGCTTGGGTTCGAGCAATTGCCTCACTGCCGGCTTGATACCAGAATTTAGCTTGGTTTTCGAGGTTGTCAGCGTAGCACGCAGTGCCAATCGCTAGACCGAAAAAACTGGCAATAACAGGTTTCATAGTGAATTAGGTAATGGTCAGTCTGGGTTGTGCTGAATATTGATTATAAAAGTTTTCTAAGAGAGGTTTGACCCGCTGATTGATCGTCATTTCGTTTTTACGCATTACATCAACTAAAGAATCGAGTGCCTGCAGTGTATTCTGATGAACGCCAGCTTGTTCCATTTCCAGGCGATAGTGCTTTAGATGGCTTAAATAAACACGATTATCCTGAGCTTCACCCAGAATATCTTGGCAGTGCTTGAGGTTATTGATTAGGGCCTCTGTTCGGTCTTCAGGGTAAAGACTTTGGAAGAACTCTAACAGGTAACGGAGTTTTTTGCAGGTTTTCCGCAAATCATGAAACTGATGGCTTTCATGACTTTCCGTCACCTGAAGCATTTGCTGCAGACAGCGTTCAAAAGTTTTATTAATCCGTTGGTCTGCTACATTCTTGATCAGTTTTTTGCCATATGCTTCCGTCTTTTCTGGGCCGTGTTTAAGAAACTTTTCCCAGTCATGCAAGGCGGTTAAATACTCAGGGGATTTCAAAATGGCGATTAACTGGCGATGCGCTTGTTCCTGGCGTAACTGTAAAAAATTATGCAGAGGATTTAGGTCATTACGGATTTCAGGATCTAATAAAGTTTTGTAATGTTCAAAATTAAGCAAATGCACATCAAGATCACGGCTTTCATTCGTGATTTCCCCGAGCCAGTTAAAGAAGTCTAGAAAACGTGTGCGTTCTGATTCTGGAAAGACGGAGCCGATCTGTTTTAAACCACATTGCGTGCGTCGAACAGCTACCCGAAAATCATGTAAAAACTCAGTGTCGACACGATGGATAATCCCGCTTTCATTGGCTTTGATGATGTTCAGTAATTCATTGTAGATTTGCTGGCAGGCTTGATCGGCACGCTGTTCGCCGTCTAATTCGAGTCGTAATTTGCCAGTGTAATCCTTGGGTTTTCTACCCTGCGATTTCAGGGCGTAGTGTAAGAGGGGGTGTTTGGCCGGCATCAGTTCAATTTCCTCGTTTAAGTAAGCGAGAAAGTTGGTCAGTTTGCGACTCTCATCTTTTAGCACTTCGATGCGCAGATGATTTTTAAAAATATCGTATTGGCAAAAATGTAAACGTGCCAGTACTTCGTGTTTTTTGTTATATAACTCAATGACCGAGTATTCATAATCGACCGTACTCAATTCCAGGAGGGCACGGATACCGACAATTTTGCGGAGAATAGACGCCGCTTCAGAGTCATGAAACTCAGTAACAACCTGAGTTAATTCCCGTAAAGGGGTTTGCGCGACAATCGTGTTGTCATTTAGATCTCGCAGAATAAACACAGATTGGCGTTGTGATCGGACAAATTCTGCGGATAGATCATGACGATATAAGCGCCAGTCAAAGCTGTCCTGAAAAGAATGAATAATGAATTCATTGCTGATCTGCTGACAATCAAACGCTTGCTGCAATTTTTTCAGCAGACGATGTGCTTTGACGGGCGTGTAGAATTCCAAAGTTTTCATGAGTTCCAGTCTAATCGATAAAGATCGTGACGCCGATTACTTAAATTACGGGTGGCGCCCCGACTTCGGACTTGTCGTAATAATTCTAAATTGACGTCGGCAATCAAGGTCATTTCGGTGTTAGGTGTCGCTTCGGCCAAAATGGCATCGTGCGGAAACGAAAAATCACTCGGGCTAAAAATCGCTGCCTGAGCATACTGAATATCCATGTTTTCAGCATCGGGCAGATTACCGACACTGCCGGTAATGGCGACGAAACATTCGTTTTCTATAGCTCTGGCATGCGAGCAGTACCGTACCCGTTGATAAGCATTTTTAGTATCAGTCCAAAACGGTACAAAAATGATTTGAGCACCTTCCAGTGCGGCAAGTCGGGCCAGTTCTGGAAATTCTGAATCGTAGCAAATCAATACCGCAATTTTGCCGCAATCGGTATCAAACACCTTGAGCGCATCGCCACCCTTGACACCCCAATAACTGACCTCATCTGGCGTGATGTGGATTTTGTATTGGGCTTCAAATGTACCGTCTCTGCGCAATAGCCAGGAGACGTTATACAGCTCATGGGCGCTGTATTCTGGCATAGAACCGGCAATAATATTGATGTTATACGACATGGCCATTTGTAATAAGCCATTACGGATTTCACTGCTGTATCCGGCCAGCATACGAATGGCATCGGCGGGGTTTTTATCGTTAAACAAACCCATTAAGGGCGCGCTGATATATTCTGGAAATAGCACGAAATCGGCGTGATAGCCGGCGACTGCATCAATAAAGAATTCAGCGTGATGTAATAAATCGCTGACACTACTCAGGGTACGCATTTGCCATTGCACAACGCCTAATCGGATGACGTTTTTAGGACTGCCTATGCCTGGGGAGGTTTCAACATAATCGAGATTGACCCACTCCAGCAAGGTTGCATAGCCATGTGAGTCCTGATCGACGGGTAAATATCCCGTCAATACTTTGCGGACATGAAAGCCATTCGCCAACTGGAAGGACAGAACGGGGTCATATATTTCGTGTTTTTTGACCTCTTCGATATAGCGTACCGGTGTCAGATTCTCAGCATAGCGGTGATAGCCTGGAATACGGCCACCGGCGATGAAGCGTTTTAAGTTGAGGTTACGGCACAATTCCTTACGGGCGTCGTATAAACGTCTACCTAAGCGCAGACCACGAAATTTAGGGTGTACAAAAATATCAACACCATACAAAGTATCGCCGTTATCGCTGTGATGATTCAGATAGCCATCACTGGTAATTTGTGAGTAGGTGTGATGGTCGCCAAACTGGCTGTAATCAACAATCATGCTGAAGGAGGCTGCGACTAAAACCCCGTTGTCTTCAATACCAATCTGTCCCATGGGGAAGCGATTAATTTGCGAGGTATATTGCTCGCTTTTCCAGGCGCCACCCAGATTGTTGTAGACCTGACCCATCAATTCGGCGAGTTGCGGATAGTCCTCAAGCAGAAGATGGCGCAACTTAAGTTTGTGTTTTTTTAATTTATCTTTTTTCATTCGGTATTCTTAGCATAGGGGCGTTACAGCGCTGTGACAGGAGAGCAAGTTCAGACCGGCTTTGAGGTTTTTAGCGGCACTTAGTCAGAAGCGAGAGGCGTGCTAGAAGTCTTCGCTTTTCAGTGTTTGCCTAAGTGTTTAATCCAGCGTTTCAGGCGTTTAATTGGGCTGGATCGATGTGGTTTGGGCGTCTCTGCTGTAGCATCGCCAATGCTTGCGGCTGTTGCCGGTAAAGATGTCTTAGAATTTTCTTCAGATTCAGATTCAGATTCAGATTCAGATTCAGATTCAGATTCAGATTCAGATTCAGATTCAGATTCAGATTCAGCCAGCTCTGCTGGGCTAAGACTCCTAACAGATCCTCAAGACTGGCTTCATAAATACTGTCATCAAAGATTAGAAACTTATGACGATTAATTTCCAGGCCTTTACACAGTTTTTCAGCCGTTTCACGGGCACGATCGGCAGGGGAGCTGATGATCCAATCCGGAATCAGCTGATGTTCTAGCATCCAGGCGCCCATGGTGACAGCCGCTTTGCGTCCGCGTTTTTTTAGCGGGCGATTGTAATCGGCGACCAGTTCCGGCCAGGCGGATTTGCCGTGGCGTAATATGAATAATTCACGCGCCATCATTAATCAACACTAGGGTTTTCTGCGGTATTGGCAAGATGTCTGACATCCTGGCCATCCACCATAAAAATAATGTATTGGGCAATATGGCAACAATATTCAGCACAGTTTTCAAAGGCTTTCAGAATTTCGATGATATCCAAAGTCCGACCAACCAACCGAGAATTGCTCACCGCAAATGCCAGCTGATCTTTTATACACAATTCTACGTTCACTTCACACTGTCGGCTTGTTTCTAACAGGGCAAAGGCTGACTTAGTTTGACGGTTCCAAAAGGCTAACACCAGTTTTTTTAGCATGAGTTCTAAGCAACGCCCGACCTCGATAATTTTATCGGCAAGTTCCAAGCTGACACCACCCTGTCGAGGTTCGAAAATCCCCAGAATCAGATGGGCGATTCCGGTGATTTCACCATTGATTTTTTCCAGTTCACTACTGATTTTGGCAATCGAAATAATGGTGCGCAGATCGTTAGCGACCGGATTGTGTCTGGCTAAAACACTCAGGACTTCGATATCAATTTCACTGGCGAGTTTTTTGACACGAGTCGTTTCGGCAATAATGCCTAAGGCTAAATCACAATCTTCATTTTGTAGGGCGTTGATAGCTGATTCGAGCTGATAAAGCGTCGAATTAGTCATTTTTAGAGCTAAATCGTGCAAAGTGTCAAGCTCAGCATCAAACGCGTGCAGAATATGACCCTGAGAATCGGCTGAATGAATGGGGTCTTGCATGTGTATCAATCTCGAGAAAGAATCAAGTACTGATCATAGCGAGCGAACGTGACAAATCGATGACAGATTGCCTGACGGCATAGGGTTTGGGCTACTATCCGGTTTGGTGTAAAACCTGATTATTCCGCAGTATTGTGTTTTTTCTTCATGGTGGTTCCAGCCGGTTTAAAGCTATGCAGATCAATTTTGCTGGATTCCACTATAGCTGCGCATCCCCAGTTCAAGGGTTGGTCCTGGGTAAAGCGTTTGCCCAGTTGCCAGGCGATTTCGGCTCGGGCCAGTTCTACACCCAAATAAAAGGCGTGACCACCATCAGCTTCAACGCCGAGTTGAGGATAAAGTTCAAACGGATCAGTCGCACTCCGCAAGCCATCACGATTAAATATATGCACCCCTTCAGGGCTAATCTGGATACGGAAATTGGGGTCCTTAATCTGACTGGCGAGAAACTGGATTTCCTCCAGGGTTTGCGTAAACGGTGCCGTATCATGCACGGTCATTAAGTCCGGACTAATGTGTTTAGGCAGGGCATTCTGCTGTTTAGCAGCAAACATGATGCGCCGGGCGCGATCGGCCTCTCGAATTGCTCGACAGGCATGCTGACTGACCTCGGTTGCGAGAATATGATTAATATTCAGTTCCGAGCAAATCCCCAGTAGCAAGGCATTGATGCCACTGGTATCCGCATGGGTTAATTCTGTCAGATTACCCACACCTAACATCATCTCAATTTCCGGATAACGTTGGCGGACTAAGTGGTTACGGACGACCGATTCGGTAAAGCCGAAATGCAAAGGATCGAGAATAGGATCAACAATGAAGGCACGATTCTTGGCTTGTAAGGCATTGATAGAAGCATCTAGGCTATCGATATCGCCGTGGCGGTCAGGAATTAAAATCGGTGTGGCTGCGACTTCATCGGCAATCCACAGGCTTTTGCTGGTCAGGCTTAACAGATAATCAGCTCCGGCACGGGCGCCGGCTAACAGATCGGCGTCCTGTAAGGAGTCGATGCTGACCTGAAATCCTTCCTGTTTCAAGGTGCTGATTGTTTCACTCAAATGGGGAAATGGCGTGTCGGGAAGACAGCCAATATCAATCACATCCGCACCATTTTGTTGATAGTAATAGGCGCGCTCAAGAATGGCTTCAACACTGATATTGGGCGCGTCGACAATTTCGGCAAATATCTTGGTTTGATACTGGGTTAAGTCGTAGGTGTGAGCCGCTTTGCCAAAAAATTGCGGCAAATCCTTCACTTCTTCCGGACCGCGTTGAACCGGAATGCCTAAATGAGTCGATAAAGCTTCTATATCACCCCGGCAAC
The DNA here is from genome assembly GCA_009925045.1 of Methylococcaceae bacterium. Classification (GTDB taxonomy): domain Bacteria; phylum Pseudomonadota; class Gammaproteobacteria; order Methylococcales; family Methylomonadaceae; genus Methylomonas. Next base: position 11,432 of record RFQK01000003.1, on the reverse strand, counting down.
GGCCCGGAATAATGATACGGTCTGCCCCGGCGGTCTCGGTGAGGCGACGGGCTATCATATCGGTCGTTATCAGCGCCGCTACGGTGACGCCCAGAACGCAAACCTGATAATAAAAATCGGGTTCCATTTTTTCCAGCACCTGACGTAACTGTTTTTCAGCCAAGCGTCCGGTAATGAACAGGATTTTTTCGCTCATAAGTGGCGTAAGCGCTGTTCTACAGCATTTATCAGGGCGCTGACGTCGTCTACTACCTCGGTAAAGGGAAACTGGCGCAGGCTATCGGTAGCTTCGAGTTCTATGGGTCTGGGGTAGACCATAAAACGTTTGTTGCCTGGGGCCGTAGTTTCAATTTCCGCTGCGGTATCGCAGGGATAGACTATGCTGGGAATCCGGCATTTACCGGCTTGTGCATAGAGATTAGTGACCAAAGAGTCAGCAATACCCAGCGAGCATTTGGCAATGGTATTCGAGGTGGTCGGTGCCATCACCAGCGTATGGTAATAGCCTTTGTAGAACAAGCCGACGGGTGGGGCAGAGGCCGCTTTGTCGCGGTAGACAGGCATGCGTTGTTTCAGGCTTTCCAAAGGAATGCCATACATCTTCAGAACTTCTTCAGCCGCCTGACTCAGATAAAGGTCAACCTGATCCAGTGTGAGGATGAATTCAACACATTCCTCAATAAAATGGCCGGATCCAGTGAGAGCCCATGCCAGTCGTGGTTTTTGCATGCTGATGACTGTGATTAATCAAAACAGTCATTATACTGGATGCAGAACTCCTTAGCGTTGACTCAGTTGCAATCCTTAGCGGCCGACGTAGCCATATAAACTGGCTGTGCTAAGCAGCAGTGTACCTAAAACAAACTCACCTGATACAAAGCCGACAGCCGCGGCCGTAAAAATAATCATCGTGATGACATTCCGATAAATAGACTCCATAGCGCACTCCCCATTCAGTACTATTGGTAGATGAGACTGTATGCTCAGTTTGGTGAATAAACAATAGTGATGTAGTAGATGAAGTGTTGCTTATTAGTAAATAAATCAGTAAGTTATATTTTAAAACTTGGGCTTCTTAATCAGTCATTAAGCACCAATTGTTGGCAAAAAAAAGCCAAAATCACCATATGAGTGCAAAAAAAATGGGGCTTGGAAATAAAAAGGACGGTAAAACCGGTTGTTGAGAGTTGGCATTCTTATTGCAAAACAATAAGCGAAGTTCTCGTGTGTTGTTCCTCCTGTCATTATTTTTGACATTGCCACTTGCTTGGTTCCTGAGACTAGCAAGTGGTTTTTTTTGTCTGCCAACTTAGCGAGTGCTAAAAAATACTTTTAATGCCTCTATCAGATAACCGTGATCGGCTACCCCAGCGCTTTCACGAATACTGTGCATAGCCCACATAGGATTGCCGACATCGACCGTGGCAATGCCTAGTTTGGCCGAACTAATAGGGCCTATGGTACTGCCACAGGCCAGATCCCCCCGATGGGCGTATTTCTGGAAAGGTATGCCGGCTTGCTGACAATAGCTCATGAATTGCGCTTCCGATAAACATTGGGAGGCATAACGATGATTGGCATTAATCTTAATCACAGGTCCCTGGTTGATGAATACCTTGTGATTGCTTTCATAAGCATTGGGGTAATTGGGATGGTAGGCATGCGCCATATCGGCGCTGACCATAAAACTATTCGCCAAAACCCGTTGATAGTCATCGGTATTGTGAGTTTGGCTATTGATCAGTCTTTGCAAGACGTCTGTTCCCAACTCAGTATTTGCGCGGCGTCGAGACCGGATTGGTGAGCCAGCAATTGCAGGAAATCCTGGTCGTTTAGCGAGCTGGAAGCGCTGTTTAAAATGGCTGGTAATTCATTTTGCTTATTAAGCTTTAAACCTTCCTCATTCACGCTGCGGTTCATGTGAATGGCCAGATTCGGAATGCGCAGTAAGGGCTGAGTAAAACGCACTAATTGACTGTTAATCTCCCCCTGTTCATCACGATAGCCTAAACGACCGGCTAAGCTGAGGTCACGATCGGTAAAACTCGCCAGAATAGGCCCGCCATAAACTTCCAGTGCTACACGCCACAATTGATCACCATAAAGGCTGGGTTGAGGTTTAACGCGTAAACCCGGTGAATCGGTATGAGCGCCCAGAATTTTGATACCGCTTTCTGGCAGTGCTTGTTTGCCCATTTTGAAGGCGATAACTGAAGAGTCATCGCGGATGACATAAGCTTTATCGCCAGTGCTTAATGACCAACTGTGTTTTTCCTCAAGTTTGCGAAAGCCTGCCTGTTCCAATCTTTCCGCTACACTAGCAACCGCATGCCAAGGGCTGGGGCTGGCATCAATAAAATTAAGCAAATCTTGCACATGGCTTGTAGCATTCATGTATCAGCGTCCAGAGTGAGAGCAATAGAATTAATACAATAACGCAGTCCGGTCGGATGGGGGCCGTCATTAAAAACATGACCTAGATGCGCTCCGCAGTGGGTACAGGTAATTTCAGTGCGGCGCATTCCATGACTTAAATCCAGATGTTCCTGAACGGCCTGAGCATGGGTGGGGGCGGTGAAACTTGGCCAGCCACAGCCGGAATGAAACTTGCTCTCGGAATCAAACAAGGCGCTGCCGCAGCAGACACATTGATAAACACCGTCGACAGTCGTGTCGGTATATTTGCCGGTAAATGCCGGTTCTGTGCCTTTTTGCCGGCAGACATAAAATTGTTCGTCTGTCAGTCGTTCACGCCAGTAATCGTCGTCAAATGCATCACTCATAAGGCCTCCGCTGGTTAAGATTTACAACGTAAGTTGTATTTTTGAACTCGATAGCGCAAGGTTTCACGGGTAGTTCCCAGCATCCGTGCCGCGGCAGTGACATTTTCATCAGTGCGATTAAGCACTTCCTGAAGCACATATTTTTCAATTTCCTGCAGACTCAAACTGCCATCGAGTGGTAAGAAGATACCATCCTCGGCCATTTTTGCTGCTTCGGATGGAGCCGATGAAGCCTGAGATAACTGCAGCCAATGTTCAGGGAAATGTTCATCGCTTGCTAATAATACGCAACGTTCGATGACATTGCTTAATTCGCGGATATTGCCAGGCCAGTTATAACTGCGCATTTTGCTCCAGGCAGATTCACTGATCTGTTTCACATTTTTATTGGATTTACGATTGTTTTCAGCGATGAAGGCCGGAACCAATTGCTCAAGGTCTAGTTTGCGTTCACGTAACGAGGGGACACGTAAACTCATGATATTGAGCCGATGATACAGATCGCTACGAAACAGACCTTGTTCGACTCGGGCTGATAAATCCAGATTACTTGCAGCAATGATTTGCACATCAATGCTAATTTCACTTTCGCCACCCAAACGGCGAATCCGTAAATCTTCCACCGCTTTTAATAACTTGGTTTGTAAATCCAAGTCCATTTCCCCAATTTCATCCAGAAATAATGTTCCGGTATGGGCTTGTTCAAACAGGCCGCGATGACGTTTTTTGGCACCGGTAAAAGCGCCGGCTTCATAGCCAAATAGTTCCGATTCTAGTAATTCTTTAGGTAAGGCCGCACAATTCAATTCGATTAAAGGCGCATGGGCGCGACTACCGGTGTGATGCAGAATGCGGGCAATCAGACCTTTGCCCGTCCCGGTTTCACCACTGATAATCAGGCTGGAAAATGGCACTTGCGCCATTTGCCAGATCATTTGTCTGAGTGTGTTTGTGATAGAGCTGTCACCGACCAAAGCATCGATACTGTAGCGATTGGTCTGTTGTTGACTTTGTTGCGACAAACGCCGCTGAGCACGAGCGCTGCGGGCCGCACCTTCAACTAACAGATTGAGTCGTTCCGGGTCGCAGGGTTTTTCAATAAAGTCATAGGCACCCAAACGAACCGCACGAACCGAATCGGCGACACTGCCGTAGCCAGTCACAAAGATCCATTCGCTATCATGGGTTTTGTCTTTGATTTTTTCCAGGAAATCTAGCGCATTGCCATCGGGTAGATTCATGTCCGACAGCACTACCAAAGGGTCTATGGTTTCTGCACTTAGAGTGGCTTCTGCGTCTTCCAGATTGCGCGTCAGGGTCACATCCCAGTCACGTTTGCGAAAAAAACGCGCCAACTCATTACCGAGTAAGGCTTCGTCTTCGATAATCAGTAAACTGTCTGACATGAGTGCCTATCCAAAAATTAATGGCGCCAAGAAGCTTCATCTTCTATGGGTTCCAAATGGGTGTCGATATCCAGATAATCGAACAAGTTCATCAGTTCCAATTCTATGCGCTCAACCAGATCATGGCCTTGCTGAACTGTCCAGTTTCCAGGAACCAAAACATGTACGGACATAAAACGGCGGGCGCCTGCATAGCGGGTACGCAAGGCATGATAAGTGATTGGCTGGTCATGAACAAAGTTTTCCAGAACTTCAATAATCTGGCTTTGTTCTTCAGGTGGCAAAGCAGCATCAAGCAGACCGGAAGCGGTTCTGCGCAACAGATGAATGCCCGCCCAGATAATATGCACGGCCACTAACAGCGCGATCAGAGGATCAAGAATCGTCCAATTCTCCAAACCCAGAGCATGGGCCAGTTCAAGGCTGGATGGGAAGCGATCAGCCAAGCTAATCAAGCTAATGCCCACTAAAATGCCTACCGTGGTCCAGACATCGGTCATCAGGTGTTTACCATCAGCTTCCAGGGTAATGGAATGACGTTTTTTTCCGACCCGAATCAAAATTTGCGCAACGACCAGGTTAATGATGGAGGCAAGGATTGAGACTGCAATACCGATATCCAAAGCCTGAAGAGGCATAGGATGCCAGAGTCGTTCCCAGGCTGTCAGGGCGATGCTGAAAGCTGCCAGTAATATCATGATGCCTTCGGCACCACTGGAAAAATATTCTATTTTTTCATGGCCATAGGCATGATCATCATCCGGGGGTTGCGAGGAAATTCCCAATACCGCCAGCATGATAATAGCAGCTACCAGATTAATTAAAGACTCCAGCGCATCAGACAGCAAACCCATAGAATCGGTTAGCCACCATGCATAGGTTTTTAAGGCAATGGTTGCAACTGCGGCACCGAGTGATAACCAGGCATAAGCAGTCAGGGATTGCGGAGAGGTATTCATCGATACGGAGTGTGTTTAGCGATGATTAAGTCTATCAAAGTTTGATGACATTTGGGTTATGGGCTGATTGGCATAGCCCATCCTGAATGCAGACCTGAGGATAGTGATACGCCTGGGAGCTTGAATACGGAGTATCTGATCCGTAGATCATCTGCGTAAACGAGTGACCTATGAACCCAGACGGGTTTGCAGAATAAGCTTGAAGGTTTTTTGCCAATCAGTTGTTGAAGGCAGGGCTGGTAGGGAAAAACAAGCTGACTTCAGCGTGGCCGTGTTGATTAGCGATTTTTAACTGGCCTTGATGATCTTTCATAAAGCGTTGCACCATACTCAAACCCAGGCCGGTGCCGCCGTCCTTTAGACTGACAAACGGTTGAATGCCACTTTGCAGAAACTCAGCGCTAAACCCAGGTCCTGTATCACTGACGGTTAACACAATCTGTTGTGCTTCTCGGCGGCCTACTAATGTGACTTCACCTGAATTTGGCCCTATCGCCTGAATCGAGTTTAAGAGCAAATTAAGTAAGACCTGACGAAATTCGTTTTCAGGCAAAAACAATTGCAAATCATCTTCTAATTGATAGGCAAACTGAATGCCTTCATGCGCCTGATATTTGAGCAGTCGTAATAAATCGAGTAAGGCTTTTTGGACATCGATGGTCTGAGCAGAAGCCGCTGAACTATGTGCCGAGGCTAATAAGCTGTTTAAGGTTCGGGTAAGGCGCTGGACTGGTCCTGACAGTCTTGTAGCATGTTTTCTAAAGCCAGCTGGATACTGGCGAGTGGATTTCGCAACTCATGGGCGGTACTGGCAGCGAGTTCGGCCAAAGCGCCAAGGCGTTCGGCACGCGCGAGTTGCTGGCTTTGCTCTAGCAGAGCATGACTGGTTTGTCTGACCCGCATTTCCAAGGCGTTGGTGTAATCCAGATGCTCTTGTTCCAGTTCCTGCAAACGTGAAACCAGATGGTTGTAACGCTCAAACAAGGCATGTAATTGGGGATCAGTTGTGTCTCGGGCAATGGGTTGTAAATCGCCTTCCGCGAGACCCGAAAGTAAATCTTTTAAAGAATCCAGGGGTTCGGAAACATTGGTGCGAAAGAAGTGTCGGACTACCCAGAATAAAATCAAGGGCAAAATAATGGCCAGTTGTAATTCCAGACGGCTGTCAGCTTCAACATTGATTAACAGTTTTTCTTCTTCATCGGCCTGTTGGTCTAAAACCTGACGAATCAGTTCAAATACCGTTGTTAATTGTTTTTGATCACCGGCCAAGGCTTTACTGAAGACATCTTTTAAGGTCCGCAAGCTTTCTGCGGATTGTGGATTATGTTGGGTATGGGTTTCCAGTACCTCTAATAACTGGTTTTCGATGTCGGTAATATGGGTCTTATCTGCTTCACTGGTATTTTTGCTCGCTGCGAGTTTTAGCTGTAACTGCAACAGTTCAAAGATACTGGTTTCCAGATCGCGATCTTCACTAATATCTTTTTCGATGGTGTGCAGGCGCTGGTTATTCAGCCAGGTTAACTGACCAATGGCGACCAGTTCGGCAATCACCAAGATACCCAGGGTAATGGTGACGAAGATGACGGGTCGAAACAGTAATTGGCGCAGGGTAGGGCGGCTTTTCATGAGATTAATTGCAGTGTACGAGACTTCAATGTATCACGCCAACAGACATAAAAAAACCGCCTCGTCCTTGGGGGGAAACGAGGCGGTTTTAAGTTTAGGTGAGGCTATCCCTGCCTCTGCGTCGGTTGATTAGAAATCAACCTGACCGCGCATTTCAAACATATCCAGATTGCCACCATTCCATGAGGCACCATGTTTGGTCAATGACAGTGCTGAGGACTGCTGAATATCCAGAACATGAATATAGTTTGCCATAACTTTAAAGTGTGAATTTGGATACCAGTTCACACCAAATTTGGCTGTATTTGCTTCACCACCATTGATACCTTTGCTGTTCAGGTTGAGATAATCGTAACCTGCAGCAACTTCCCAAGCGCCTTTACCGCCTTTCATATCGAAGTTTCTGCTAGGTTTCAGACGATCCCAAGCACCGGTTTTAGCTTTGTATGAACGTGATTCGCCAGTCAGGAAATAGCTCACATATCCGTAGTAACCTTTTAAGGTTGCGCCGTCGACCAAGCTTGCATTAGCAGCTTTAGAACCATTGCTGATATCGGTTTGAATATATTCGGCCTGAGCTGAGAATGGACCGTAGACTACAGCGGTTTCACCACCCATTCTGGTCAAAGTTGAGCCAAGAGGAATGATACCTGTGTTTAATACATTCGATCTGTCAACGTTGCTGTTAATAGCTGCTGTATAGGCCATAGCGTTATTGCCACCACCTAGGTTGTTTGGCATCCAACGCTCAGAACCAGAAGCACCTACATGCAGGAATTTGTTTTTGTCAACATACCAAGGTAAGCCTGTGATACGGCCAGTGATTTCAAAACCAGTGTCACCTGAGCCACCGTTACGGTTGTTGTTACCGTTACCGCCTTTAGAAGTAGTATAAGCCCAGCCACCACCAACAGGTTCTGTCATCAAAGCACCTGCAGCTTGCCAACGAGGTTCTGCCCATGTCAGGCCAATACCGGTTTTATAAGCATTTGGGTTATCAGAAAATGAGTTAACTGCCATATTACGTTCAATAAAGGTAATCCAGCGGTTACTGGTTGCTTCTTCAAGTGAAAATGGTTCTTTAAATGAACCGATTTTTACACCTAGATTGCTATAGCCTTTCCAGTTTAGATATGCGTCTGTAATACCTGCAGCTACACCGGAGTTACCGCCGCGGCTAAAGTCATACTCAAATTTATATTCATAATCTTTGAAAAAACTACCTTCAACACCAAGACGGGCACGACGAATATTGCTACCGTCAGCTAATTGGCTGGTTGGTACCGGAGCTGCTGTTGTTGTGGTGTTAGCATCTTGAACGTTCATTTGGGAGTCAACTTGCATACGACCGTTCAAAGACATTTCGAAGTTGCCATCTTTGCTTTCGAATTTAATGCCTTTTTCGTTAATTTGTAATTCACCGTACTTAGGATCTTTTACATGCTCATCCAACGCTTTGATTTCATTGTTTTTCAGAGCTAATTCTTCTTTGATCTTGTTGATCTCAGCTTTTTGATCAGCGTGGTCTTCAACTTTCTCAAAAGAGCCCAGTTTGCTGCGGTTAGGACCTGGTTCAGCGAAGATTTGTTGGGTTTTGTTGTCTACGTACAAGTCCAAGGCCAAAGCTTGGCCTGCGAAGCCTGCGCTTATCAGAGAGGCGATAGCCAGACTGAGTTTGGTTGCTTTCATAGTGTCTCCAAAGTATTTAAATAAAATCAAAATCAAGCGCTAATGCGCACATGGCATTCCTTGCCATATCTGAGTAACTCATTTCCGACTTAGCTCTTGAGTTGGCGCGATTTTAGGTTTCGAATGTGACAGTAGTGTGACAATGTAAAAAAAACTACAGGTCTGTTGCTTTAAAGCGACGAGTGTTGAGTGAAAGTTTTTTGATGATTAGTGGTTAATCACTTTAGATAAAAATATCTAAACTCAATTCTGATCGCATTAATAATGCGGCTATTCAGTTATCATGCCTGCCGTCAATTCATCTCGAGGATTAATCATGGCTTTGAAGTATTTAGCAGGCTATCCGCCTGATGTATGTGCCAAGGTTGACGCTATGCTGGCCCAGGGGCAGTTAGCTGCTTATTTACGGCAAAAATATCCCGTTGCGCACGAAGTCAAAACGGATAAGGCTTTGTATGAATTTACCCAAAGCATAAAAAATCAGGCGATGCGGCAATCTGAGCCTTTGAGTAAGGTGGTTTATGACGACAAACTTGATGTTCTGCACCAAGCCTTAGGTTTACACACTGCGGTTTCGCGGATTCAGGGTGGCAAACTGAAAGCTAAGCGTGAAATTCGAATAGGATCCGTGTTTAAGCAGGCGCCGGCAGCCTTTTTGCGAATGATTGTCGTGCATGAACTGGCGCATCTAAGGGAGCGTGAGCATAACAAAGCCTTTTATCAGCTGTGCCGGCACATGGAATATCCATCAGTTCCGCGCCGCCATTATCAACATGGGCAATGATGCTTTGACGCATACGGGGTTCCCAGGCATTGCGTAAATGGGTTTCTACGCCCTTGATTTTGTCTTCAAGTACAGGTTCGGAATTGAAAAATGCGCCGATATTATTGGCCATTTTGACCAGAGTATTAATATTCATATCCAATCTATAAAGTATCAGTGTTGCAATCGATGCGGGTGAGTATAAACCACATGTCTATCTCCCCGGGCGAATCCTATTAAAGTTAATCCGGATTGTTCTGCCAGGTTGATGGCCAAAGCAGTGGGAGCCGATATCGCAGCCAGCAGGGTAATACCGACACTGGCGGCTTTTTGTACCATTTCATAACTGGCACGGCTGGTGACTAATAACCAGCCCTGGCTAAAGTCGACATTGGCTTTGGCCAAACTGCCTATCAGTTTGTCCAGTGCATTGTGTCGGCCAACATCTTCACGTACTTGAACCAGACCTCGGGTTTTATCCAGCCAAGCCGCAGCGTGAATAGCACCGGTTAACTGATTAATAGGTTGTCGAGCATTCAAGTCATGAAAAGCCTGGCTTAAGTGCGCAGCGTCCAGTGTCAGTCCTTCAGTTACTTTTCTCGTCGGACGGATGGCCTGTTCCAATGTGGTGGCGCCACATAAACCACAACCGGTGCGACCGGTCATGTTTTTGCCTTTATCTGCCATCTGGCTGGAACAATGCTCGGGAATACTGAGTCTGACTTCTATTCCTTTAGAGCGTTGATAAGTCTTAACTGAACGAATATCGTTCACCGAGTGAACGATATTTTCCGTGAGGCTGAAGCCAATCGCAAAATCTTCCAGATCAACAGGGGTGCAGAGCATGACAACGTGAGGTTTGTCATTATAGACCAACACCACCGGTACTTCCTCCGCGACAAAATCCTGTTGGTGCTGGTGAACCATGCCTTGCCAGCTATCCGTTTCAATTTGTCGGTAGCTGGCAGGGCCTAGTTCACTCAGAATATCCATCCAAGCCTGTCAATTTATTCGCTGACTGGAATGCGATTATCCAGGAACGCTTGTTGTTGGTCAGAAAAGTGTTGATATTCTTTTTGCCATTCCGAAGGCTGAGCCACTTTGGATACATGAACCGCGGTGACCTTATACTCCGGACAGTTAGTCGCCCAGTCTGAGTTATCAGTGGTAATGACGTTGGCACCCGATTCTGGGAAGTGGAAAGTGGTGTAAACCACGCCGGGTTGCATACGGTCAGTGACCACAGCACGCATCACCGTCTCACCGACACGACTTTTCACGCCAACCCAATCACCGTCAACGATGCCCAAGGTTTCAGCGTCATGTGGATGCATATCCAGTTTGTCTTCACTGTGCCAGGCATTGTTTGCGGTACGACGCGTCTGAGCACCGACATTGTATTGAGAGAGAATACGACCCGTGGTCAGAATCAGCGGGAATTTGCTGTTGGTGCGTTCGCTGGTTGCTACATATTCGGTTAGCATGAAGCGACCTTTACCACGAACGAATTCATCGACGTGCATAGTGGGTGTGCCTTCAGGCGCTTCTTCATTGCAAGGCCATTGTAAACTGCCCATGGCATCAATTTTTTCATAGCTCACACCGGCCAACTGAGGCGTCAGGCTGGCGATTTCGGCCATGATTTCGGACGGATGACTGTAGTTCATCGGATAACCCAGCGCATTGGCCAGATCCTGAGTCACTTCCCAGTCTTCTTTGCCCGCCAATGGCTTCATCACGCGGCGCACCGGTGAAATACGGCGTTCAGCATTGGTGAAGGTACCGTTTTTCTCCAGGAATGAAGCACCTGGCAGGAAGACATGGGCAAATTTAGCGGTTTCATTGAGGAAGATATCTTGTACCACCAGACATTCCAGTTCACGCAAGGCATGGTGAACATGGTGAATGTCGGGATCAGACTGAGCAATATCTTCGCCTTGAACGTACATACCTTTAAAGCTGCCATCAATGGCTGCATCAAACATATTGGGAATCCGTAAACCCGGTTCACCAGACAGTGACACGCCCCAAGCCTGTTCAAATAAGTGGCGGGTTGCGTTGTCTGAAACATGGCGATAACCGACGAACTCATGTGGGAATGAACCCATATCACATGAACCCTGGACATTGTTTTGACCACGCAAGGGGTTAACACCGACGCCTTCACGACCAATATTGCCGGTCGCCATCGCCAGATTCG
>RFQK01000200.1 GCA_009925045.1 Methylococcaceae bacterium | reverse complement strand
AGCGCCGATGATAGTGTGGCAGGTTGCCATGTGAAAGTAGGACATCGCCAAGCTCTTATTTAAAAGCCCTTCAAATGAAGGGCTTTTTTTATGCCTGAAGATTCCCTCGCCAGACCACGCTCACATCCATCAGCAAGCCTGTGAAAGGTTCTAGGGTATTAACCAGGTATCAAGTTTTTGCATGATTTCATGTTGATTAAAACTACCCACAATCTTTTTTTCAATTTCACCCGCTGGGTTAATCAAAAAAGTGGTGGGTGTCAGACGAATGTCACCAAAATGGTGTGCGATTGCTGCATCGGGATCGAGTACTATACTGTAGGGTAGCTGTTTTGCTTCCGACATCGTTACCACTTGGTTAGGTGGCGTATATTCCATGGCTACCGCGATTATTCTAAATCCATGTTTTGCATATTTTTCATGCAATTCGATTAAATGTGGGATTTCTTCGATACAGCTCTTGCAGTCTGTCGACCAAAAGCTTATTAAGGCCGGTTTGCCTTTTAGTGACTGTAAATCTAGAATTGAGCCATTAATGGTTTTAAATTCTATGTTTTTGATACTGTTGTGATGATTGATTTTAATTAAAGCGATAAAACTTAAAATTACAATCAAAGCAGTTATGATGATTTTATTTTTTATTCGCATTGATGACTAATACCAGATTCGTGATTTCTCTTCATTTTAGTCAATAACTTGGGTTTTGATTCAATTTACATCACTTATTTTTATAGGAAGATTATGCCGTTCGATATTGTATGTTTTGATTGTGATAGTACTTTGAGTCGTATTGAGGGCATAGATGAACTCGCGCGTTCCTGTCATGTTTTTGCAGAAGTCGCTGCGTTAACAGATGCAGCTATGAACGGTGAGGTTGCCCTCGAAGACGTTTATGCTAAACGTCTGGATGTTATCAAGCCCAATCAGCACGCTATATCGCAATTAGCCGATCAATATATAGATGAAATCGTCGAGGGTGTTACAGAGGTGTTTGCCGCATTGCTGGCCGCGAATAAACAGGTTCATATTATCAGCGGTGGTTTACGTCAGGCAATTTTACCTTTGGCCACCCGGCTGAATATTCCAGCCTCTCAAGTCCACGCTGTTGATATTTTCTTTGATGTTAATGGTGATTATCTGGATTTTGATCGTCAATCGCCTCTTGCTCAATCCGGTGGTAAGGCTGCCGTTTGCCGACAAATCAACCCCTCTGCCGCACTTAACATGGTTCTGGTGGGGGATGGCAAAACGGATTTAGAAGCCCAGCATGCAGGTGCAACCGTCATTGGCTTTGGCGGTGTAGTTAGGCGAGATTTGGTTGAAGCACAGGCTGACCAATTTTTTGCAGATCCATCGTTGTTGGCAGTTTTACCGGTCTTATTGCAGGCTGATTCGAATTGATGGATAGCCAATGTTAAAATTGGTGCAATTGCACTATTAAGAGTTAGAGAATGGCAGGACATAGTAAATGGGCGAATATTCGTCATCGTAAGGGTGCGCAAGATGCTAAGCGCGGTAAGGTTTTTACCAAATTAATTCGTGAGATCAGTGTGGCTGCTAAAGGTTCAGGCGGGGGCGATCCGGCTAATAATCCTAGTCTTCGCACTGCAATTGATAAAGCGCTCGGTGCCAACATGAAGCGCGATACCATTGATAACACCATTAAAAAGGCGATTGGCGCTCTTGATGGTGTTCATTATGAAGAAGTGCGCTATGAAGGCTATGGTCCTGGTGGTACGGCGGTGATGGTGGATTGTCTAACCGATAATCGTAATCGTGCGGTTGCTGATGTGAGACACGCATTTTCTAAAGCGGGCGGTAATTTGGGGACTGATGGTTCTGTTGCCTATCTTTTCCGTCAATTAGGCATCATTAGTTTTAGTGCTGATATTAATGAAGACACTTTAATGGAAGTGGCGATGGAGGCGGGTGCTGATGATGTCGTGCAAAATGATGATACTTGGGATGTCTTGACTACGGTTGAAGATTATTTAACGGTTAAAGATTTTATTGTGGCTGCTGGGTTTACGCCTTTAAGCGCGGAAATTACCATGCATGCCGATATCAAGACCGTTCTTGATTCAGAGAATGCTGAAAAAATGCTTAAATTACTTGATCGTTTAGAAGACCTTGATGATGTTCAGTCGGTTTATTCTAATGCCGATATTAGTGATGAAATCATCGCTAGCTTGGACTAGGTTTTGACAAGAGTACTCGGTATTGATCCTGGTTCCCGAGTTTCGGGTTATGGCGTTGTTGATCAAACTTCCAATGGCATTCGTTACATAGCCAGTGGCTGTATCAGGATGCAACAAGATAGTATGCCTGATCGGCTTAAAAAAATTTTTGATGGTGTGTCTGAGCTTATCAACATTTATCAACCCGATCAGGTCGCGATCGAGCAGATTTTTATGCATAAAAATGCCGACTCAGCGTTGAAGCTGGGAATGGCCAGAGGTGCGATAATGTGTGCTACTATGCAACAAAACCTGCCGATTTATGAATATGCTGCTCGACAGGTTAAGCTCGCGCTGGTCGGAAAGGGGAGCGCGGACAAACATCAGGTTCAGCATATGATCAAAGTCTTATTAGGGATACAAGGTGAAATGCCTATGGATGCCAGTGATGCACTCGCAATAGCCATGTGTCATATTCATCATCAGCAATCTATGGATAGATATAACCAGGTTGGGGCATGATAGGCTTTTTACGCGGGACTTTGCTGTCTAAAACCCCTCCACAGCTTGTTTTAGATGTGAATGGTGTGGGTTACGAAATTGAAGCGCCTATGACCACCATCTATGATTTGCCTGGCATAGGGCAATCCGTCAGTTTGTTTACCCATCTTATCGTGCGTGAAGATGCGCATATTTTGTTCGGATTTGCCACTGAAACAGAGCGAGTCTTATTCCGGGCTTTAATTAAAGTTAATGGCATTGGCCCTAAGTTAGCGTTGACTATTCTTTCAGGGCAATCGGTTGCTGAATTTTACCGGTGTGTTGAGGATCATGACGTTAAGGGTTTGGTCAGGCTTCCTGGGGTGGGACAAAAGACAGCCGAGCGTTTAATCATTGAAATGCGTGATCGTT
>RFQK01000199.1 GCA_009925045.1 Methylococcaceae bacterium | reverse complement strand
CTGAGCCCAATCTCGTCGTGATGGGCTCCGCCCAAACTCCTCGCTTGTTCTCAGCTCGAGGGTGTCTTGTCTACTATTAACTTCGCTTGGTGAGAAAGGTGAAAGGAGAGAGAGGGATATCATGTATTCATGCTGAGCTCACGGAATCACTCATTGCGGGCCTTTCACCCAAACATGACAGTGCGATGCTCACAGCGCCTTGCGGCCCGTTGACACGATGGCGGCGTTGAGCCGGGATAAACAGATAATCGCCGGGGTTGAGTTGGATGCTTGACTGGTCATCGAAGGCCAGTTGAGCTTGGCCCCTGAGTAGTAATACCCATTCGTGTTGGGACTGGCAGTACCAAAAATCGTCTGGACTGTGATGGGCTTTGGAGATGATGCGTTCTATGCGTAGCTTTGCTTGCTGATGCAAGATTTCGGTGAGTTCTTCGGGTAGGTCTGCCGGGATCTGGCTGAACAGATTACCGTTCATGACTGGCTGGCAGACTGGACCAAGATCCAAGGCTTAACCACCACTGCCCAGACTTCAGTGTTGTGTTGGTACCATTCTAGTGCTTGCTGATCACTGACTGCAGCGACTCGCTGGTCTTGTATCCAGTCTTGCACCTGTTGTTTGTCATCAATGGAAAAACGATAGGCGACTTCCACTAAATCCAGAGATTGGTCTACGGCAATCGCTAGTCCGGCTGCAAAAAATCGTTGCAGTTCTTGCCAGGCGATTAATGAAGTCTCCAAATTGACCTTGGCTTTTTCCAGTGGTAAATCTTCAAAGTTGTTTTTCATTGTGAGCATTTGTCCGGATGTTGTAGTATGCGCGCTATTTTATCGTAAGCCCTGATTAAAGGTATTGGGAGACCGTTATGTCATTATTTTCTTCGTTTAATAAACGTTCCGTTTTAGATACTGCCATTAAGCAGGTGTCTAAGGCTCGTAAATCGGATGCCGGTGCAGCTGTTGATCTTTATCAAGAGGCTTATCAAGGCTTTAGTAAAGCCATTGCCGACAATTTGATTGTCTCGGAAGCTTTGTATAACTGGGGTTTTGCTTTATTGAATCAGGCTAAGATTCAGGCACCTGCACAAGCCATCGAAACCCTGCAAGATGCGGTGGCTAAGTTTTCTTTTTGTCTGTTAACTTCACCCAATTATCTGGCTGCCGCCATTGATGGCGGGGTGGCTTTTATGGACCTGGCCAGATTAAGTGGTCCTGAGTCGCGTCAGTATTTACACAAAATGGCGCTTCAATATTTTGAAAATGCCTGTCGTATCCAAAAAGGCAGTGCGGCCTATAATCTGGCTTGTTTACATGCGATGGACGGGGAACATGATGCCTGTCTCGAGGCCTTGAACCAAGCTTATCAGAATGGATGTTTGCCGGATGAAGCGGTAATTCTGGCAGACGTCGATATGGCGGCCGTGGTGAATTTGCCTTGGTTTACCGAGTTTCTGGAATCCACCCAAAAACAGCCTGAAGTTGCTGCGGAAGCAGCTGAATCTGAGTCAGGTGCTATTGATTACGAACCAAAATTCAATCTAAAAAAGAAAGACGAATTCGATTATTACGCTAAAGATCAAGACTGATCCGTTGCTTGCCGACAACCGGCTAGCAATTGTTCTAGGTAACTCGCGCCCAATTCTCGAGTGATACGCATATTGCGTTCTGGTATTTGCTCCGGCTCAGGATAGCTTTCTAAAACCTGCTCTATGCTTGCTTCACGGATTAAGTGCAGCATAGGGTAGGGGCTGCGGTTGGTGTAATTGGCCGCGTCCTCAGGTTCAGCATCAGCAAAACAATAGTCTGGGTGAAAACTGGCGAGCTGATAAACCCCTTCATAGCCTTGGGCAATCAACACATCTTCGGCAATGGCGAGCATATCCAGAAAATCATCAAAATCCTGATAGGCTTCGCTAAAAATAATTAAGCTTGTTTCGGTTTTGGGCTGGCTGTCCAGATGCTCAGCTTCTATGATTAAGCTTTCTAAATGCTGTTGCATAGACAAACCATCTGCTATTTGATAACGGATGGTGTTGTTGAGTCGTTCACGACGGGCGAATGGGCAGATTGAGTAGTGGATAACAAAACGGTCTAGCCAGTGTTGTGTGGTCGTGATCAGGCTTGAATTCATCAATTGAGGCGTAGTTAACATGCTTAAAAAATATGGTGCGGGCTTAATCGTTTGGTTCCTGTGGCTACCGGGTTTGTATGCGACTGAGGTATTTGTCTGGAACGATGCCCATGGCAACCGTCATTATAGTGATCAGCGGCAAGCCGATGCCAGTGCTTTAAGCATTAATCCTGGGGCAGGGTATTACTGGGTCGATAAAGTCTACGATGGTGATACGGTGTTATTAAGTCATGGCCCTAAGGTACGTTTATTAGGCATCAACACTCCTGAGGTCTCCGGTCGTTATAAAGCGGCCGAACATGGGGGGCAAGAAGCTAAAGCCTGGTTAACTCAACGATTGGCTGGGCAAAAAATCAGACTGGAAGGTGATGTAGAAGCCGAAGATCATTATCAAAGGCGTCTGGGCTATTTATTTGATGAGCAGGGTCATCATATCAACGTAGAATTGGTCAGATACGGTCTGGCTATGGTGAGTGTTTTTCCACCCAATCTGAAATATTTGTCAGCCCTGCTTGAGGCGCAACGCCAAGCAGAATCCGAGCATTTGGGTGTTTGGGCTTATCCAGAATATGCGGTCAAAGATTTTCAAGCTTTGAACAGTGACAATATGCAGGGTTGGCAACGTCTGTCCGGTCGGGTGATTGCAGTCAAACAAGGTGAGAAGCATCGGTATTTGCAGTTTTCTGAACAGGTTGCCGTTAAGATTCCTGAACAATTTCAACATTGGTTTAGCAATTTGGATCAGTATCAGGGTAAGCGCATTGAAGCACGCGGTTGGGTGCAGAAACAGGCCCAGCGCTTTAGCCTGACGGTGCGTCACCCCTCCGAAATTCATGTTTTAGACTAAACCATACTTTCCTGCAACGATTAATCCTCAGAAAAACTAGCATTTCCCTGAACACAACAAGGAAGTTTTACATGAATAAATCACTTTCAGAGGCATTCAGATCATCACTCTTTTGCATCATTCAGAAGCCGGTGTGACTGTGCCT
>RFQK01000198.1 GCA_009925045.1 Methylococcaceae bacterium | reverse complement strand
AACCAACGAAAACAAAGCTTCCCGGGTGCCATTGACTGGCAAAACCTGAGTCTCTGCATCGACAGCATGTTCATCCATCTTGAAACGACGACTCACCCAAGTAGCAATCGCCTGACGTAATTCTGGCAAACCCTTAGTGGTGGGATATTGCGCTAAACCGTCGAAATGCTTGTGCAAAGCCTCTTGAATAAATTCTGGCGTAGGATGCTTAGGCTCCCCGATCGACATGGCAATATGGGCTTTGTCCGCAGGCGGCTGTATACCAAGCTTAAGGGCCGCAAGTTTTTCAAACGGATACGGATGTAATTGCTGTAAAAATTGGTTCATAGCCCCATATTCTAACGTATCACGGCATTTCAGACTAAGGGCTTTTTAGCAAACCGAGCCTGATCTGACAGAGACTTGTAGAGCCTTAAGCCCGTTTTAGCTTACTATAAAGCCTTGTGACCGCTTTTAATGTGATGGCATGCCCAGAATTGCTTACTACTACTTAGGCCTGACCGGCTTTTTCGCCCTGTTCTTGCTAATTATGGCTTGGCCCACTTTACTGAGCCCGGATCACTCTATGCCTACCGCACTGATCTTGCTGATTGGCGCAGGACCCCTGTTGCTGCCGTTTCGGGGCCTGCTGGATCGCAATCTAAAAAGCTGCACCTGGATGAGCTATCTCAGCCTGCCCTATTTTGCCCACGGCGTCGCCGAGACCTATGCCAATCCAGTCTGGCTCTATCCTGCCCTGGAAAGCCTGTTTAGTCTGATGCTCTGCTTCGGCGCCGGCCTTTATGTCTACAAAGCCGAAAAAACTCACTAATGTCCACACAAATCCCTGTCAGCTTCGAATTTCGTAGCGACCAGAGTTTTGACAACTTTTTGCCCGGCAAAAATCTGGAACTGGTTCAACAACTCCAGCACCTGCCGAGCAGCGGACAAAAGCAAATTGCCATTTGGGGAGAATCGCACTCGGGCAAAACACATTTACTAAACGCCTGCTGTAAGCAAGCGCGACAGCAGGCATTGAGTAGTTTTTACCTGGATCTGCAAACCATTTCTAACCCTGAGATTCTGGACGGCCTTGAGACCGTCGAACTGGTTTGCATAGACAATATTGACTGTATCGCAGGCCAAACTGCCTGGGAAGAGGGCTTATTTGGCTTTTATAACCGTCATCAACAACTGCATCACCAATTGCTTATTAGCAGTCATCAGGCCATTAACAATCTCGCTATTCAACTTCCTGACTTAAAAACCCGCCTTAACTGGGGACTCAGCTTTAAACTTCAGTCACTGAGCGAAGCAGAACTCATAAAAGTTTTGCAAATCACCGCCCATCAACTTGGCTTTGAATTAGCTGATCAGGTGGCCAAGTATCTGTTTGCTCGCTATAGCCATGACCTAGTCAAACTCAACCATTTACTGCGCGAAATCGACCAAGCCACCTTGTCAGCTCAACGCAAACTGACAATTCCATTCTTAAAACAAATGTTCAACGAGCAGGAATAGCGACTAAAAAAACCATAACAACCTCGCTCACACAATTGACATTCTGTTTTTTTTGATTTTTGGGTTAGAATGGCGGTTTTTTTATGGCTGAGGCTATGGGAAAAATTCCAGCCTAACGGCTACTAGGGATACAAGTTTTTCATCTCAAAATTTTAGAGTACAACCATGACTGATCTATCGCTTTACAGAAACATCGGTATCTTCGCTCACGTAGATGCCGGTAAAACAACCACCACCGAGCGGATTTTGAAGCTGACCGGAAAAATCCACAAAATCGGCGAAGTACATGATGGTGCAGCGACCACAGACTTCATGGTTCAGGAACAAGAACGCGGTATTACCATCCAATCCGCTGCGACTACTTGCATGTGGCCAGGTAGCACCGGTCAGTTTCCTGCGCACCGTTTCAATATCATCGACACCCCGGGTCACGTTGACTTTACAATCGAAGTTTATCGTTCACTGAAAGTATTAGACGGTGGTGTTGGCGTATTCTGTGGTTCTGGCGGTGTAGAGCCTCAGTCAGAAACCAACTGGCGTTACGCGAACGACTCAAAAGTTTCCCGTATCATCTACGTTAACAAATTAGACCGTCTGGGCGCTGACTTCTACCGCGTGGTGAAACAGGTTGAAGACGTATTAGGCGCTAAACCTGTCGTGATGACCTTGCCTATTGGTACAGAAGACGAATTCGCAGGCGTGGTTGATCTGTTAACCCGTAAAGCTTGGATCTGGGACAACTCAGGTGATCCATTAAAATACGAAATCAAAGACGTGCCAGCCGATATGGTTGACAAGGTCGAAGAATACCGCGCCAAACTGATCGACCAAGTGGCTGATCAGGATGACGACATCATGGAAAAATATCTGGAAGGCGAAGAGCCCAGCATCGAAGAAATCAAACGTTGTATCCGCAAAGGTACAATCGCCATGGATTTCTTCCCAACATTCTGCGGCTCCTCTTTCAAAAACAAAGGCGTACAGCTGGTACTGGACGGCGTTATTGAATATTTGCCTAACCCAACCGAAGTTAACCCACAACCAGAAACCGACATTGAAGGCGTTCCAACTGGCGAATTCGCTAAAGTTGACTCAAACCTGCCTTTCCGTGCCCTGGTTTTCAAAATCATGGACGACCGTTTTGGCGCCCTGAACTTCGTTCGTATTTATTCCGGCAAAATCAAAAAAGGTGACACCGTTCTGAATACCTATACCGGTAAAACTGAACGTGTTGGCCGTATGGTGGAAATGCACGCTGACGACCGCTCCGAGATTGAATCCGCGCAAGCCGGTGATATCGTGGCCTTGATTGGTCTGAAAAACGTACAAACGGGTCACACTCTGTGCGATCCAGACAAACCAGCTACTCTGGAACCTATGGTGTTCCCAGATCCTGTTATTTCGATTGCTATTTCACCAAAAGACAAAGGTAGCAACGAAAAAATGGGTATTGCGCTGGGCAAAATGGTTTCTGAAGATCCATCGTTCCGTGTTGAAACCGATCAAGAAAGTGGCGAGACCATCATCAAAGGTATGGGTGAGCTGCACTTGGATATTAAAGTGGACATTCTGAAACGTACCCATGGCGTTGAAGTTAACGTTGGTAAACCTCAGGTTGCT
>RFQK01000197.1 GCA_009925045.1 Methylococcaceae bacterium | reverse complement strand
TTCAATGTCAGCCTGAACAAGACCAGTACCAGTGCAATCAGTTTCACGCCATCTTTAGCTACGGTATCAGCTACAGTCGGCACCGATACTGGCACAGGTCTTGATTATTTCGATGGATCACACTGGGTACCCGTTACCAGTGTCGTCACAATCGCTGCAGGCTCAAGCAGTGTATTAGTGCGGGCTGCTATTACTCCGGATACAGACTACGAAGGAAGTGAAACCTTCACACTGAGCACCGGCACGATTTCAGGCACGGTCACCAACTCAGGACCAGCGACCGGTACAGGAACCATTGTCGATAATGGTTCAAGCACCAATTTTTTCGATGCCAATAACAATACGGCCACCCCCTCTGTTGGTACTGCCGATAATGACAAACCCACTGTCAGCGTCAGCAACGTCACCGTCAGTGAAGCCGGTAATCATGCTGTTTTCAATGTCAGTCTGAGCAATGCCAGTACCGGTACAATCAGTTTCACACCTACCTTAAGTGATGGAACTGCTACCGTGGGTACTGACACTGCTTTAACCAGTTCTCTTGAGTTTTCGAATGACGGAGGCATTAACTGGTCTACAGTATCTGGCCCTGTCACGATTGCAGCAGGACAGACTTCTGTAAAATTAAGAATCGGAATAACAGATGATTTAGTTAGTGAGGCCAATGAAACTTTTACGCTGTCGACTGGGTCTATAACTGGCGATGTCAATAACCCAACTGGGGCATCAGGAACAGCAACTATAACTGACAACGACCTTGTATCCAGTTTCAGCATCAATGATGTTACCGTCAATGAGGGGGCTGGCACCGCGACATTTACTGTCACCCGCAGTGGAGCGACCGGTGCGGTTGCCGCGGTTGATTTTTCGACTGGGAATGGATCTGCATTAGCGAGCGCTGATTTTACTAGCAGCAGTGGCAGCTTAAATTTTGCAATTGGCGATACCAGCAAAAGCGTAACAGTCGCAATTACTGACGATAACATTTATGAATCAGCCGAAAATTTCTTCATTACTCTCGGCAGTCCTTCTGGGGCAGGCATTAGTGACGGTACCGGTGAAGCAACCATCAACGACAACGACCTTGCTCCAGGTTTCAGCATCAATGATGTTACCGTCAATGAGGGGGCTGGCACCGCGACATTTACCGTTACCCGCAGTGGAGCAACCGGCGCGGTTGCTTCAGTAAGCTATACCAGCAGCGATGGCACTGCTACTGCCGGCTCTGATTACTCGGCAGCCACGGGGACTTTAAATTTTGGCATCGGCGAGACTTCGAAAACCTTTACGGTTGCGATCATCAACGACAGCATTTTTGAAAACTCGGAAAGTTTCAACATCAGTTTGTCTAATCCCAATGGCGCCAGTATCACTGATGGAGTTGGATTAGCGACAATCAAGGATGATGGAACAGGTGCAGGCGGAACCGATGATGATCGCCCAATTACTGTTAGTAGTCCTACAGTCAATGAAGCTTCACCCTACGCCTTTTTTACGGTAGATGGTGAACCCACGCAGTCGGTTAATTTGAGTCTGGCTGATGGAACGGCTGGAAGCGCCGATTATGGGCCTTCACTGGAATTTTCAGTTGACGGAGGCTCAAGCTGGTCATCGTATGGGGGCGGCTCGGTCAATTTAAGTGGTCCGGGAGGTACGCTGTTAGTTAGAACCCCGGTGAAACAGGACATCACCTTCGAAAACAGTGAAGACTTTACACTCAATGTCAGCCGAGGATCTGGCAGTGGTGTCACAGGAACCGCGACTATCAGGGATGACGGGACTGGCACACTGTTTAATGCCAATGGTACCGAAAATCTAAAGCTCAAAAAAGACGATGATCGTTCATTGGCAGTTGAAGACATCACTGTCAACGAAGGCTCCCCCTATGCGGTATTCAGGGTTTCCGGCGTTGAAGGACAACAACTTCAGTTAAGTCTAGAAGATAATGGCAGCGACTTTGCTCCCCTGCAAGGCCATGCACAGATAGGCGTAGATACCAGTACTCAGTTGCAGTATTTTAATGGTAATCAATGGGCTGATTACGCTGCTGGCAGCAAAATCACCTATCCCAAAGGCAGTACCACCTTATTGATGCGGGTTGCGCTGGTCAATGACAAGGTGTTTGAAAAACAGGAATCTTTCAAGCTCAAAGCTGTTGCTGGTAGTTTGTCTGCCTATGGTACTGGAATTATCAGTGATGATGGCCAAGGTCCGATTTTCAATGAGAGTGGTTCAGAGAACCCGACCGCAGTTAAAGATGACGATCGTGTCTTGCGGATCGACAGTTTCGATGTCAATGAGGGATCTGGATATGCTGTCTTCACCGTTACTGCAGCCGCCAATAGTCAACTAGAACTGGCTCTGGTCTCGACCGGCAGTGGTTCCGGAAATGCTGCTTTAGGAATAGACACAGGCAGCCAGTTACAGTACTACCAGCAAGGTGTCTGGCAAAACTATAGCGCAGGCAGCAAGGTAGCTGTGGGTGACGGGCCATTATTTGTCCGGGTTGCAATCGTCAATGATACCGATAAAGAAGGACCTGAGACTTTCCGTCTGTTGGCAAGTGACAGCGCGCTGGGAAGCACGTTTGGAACCGCCACAATTAAAGACGAAGGGACAGGCTCTGTCTGGCTGGGCAACAACACTCAAGCTGCTTCAGCTGCTGAACTGACGGCCGCTAAATTTATTCTGGATGACGACTTTGATTTGGATGGCATTCCACCGAATGTTGAGGAAATTCTGGCGACCATGTCATCATCCACCGGTAATGGCGGTAGCAACGGTGATCTTAATAACGACGGCGAACAAGATGCTCAGCAAAATTCGGTTGCAACCCTTGCCTGGATTAAGGAAGAAAACTTCCAAAAGGCTATTGAAGGCACATTGACGGAAGTCAAACCGATCATCAATGTTGAAGTGAAATCAACGCAAAACCCTGATATTGCGGGTGACAGTCAATTTCAGTTGTCCGACATCAATGTTGTTAAACAATCTGCGTCTGAGTTTGGTGGTAAAGCTATTGATCAGACTCTGACCAAAACCGGCGAAACCATTCAGGCACCCTGGGATCCGATTCAGTTCAAGGTGACTCCGGTTGACACGATTAGCGACAAAAAACTTGATGATGCCGATCCAAACCGTGACGGAACACAAATCAAAGTTGCTATTGATATTCAGCG
>RFQK01000196.1 GCA_009925045.1 Methylococcaceae bacterium | reverse complement strand
ACCGGGCGTTCTTTGGCAAAATACAGCGGAACGATAGGAATGTTTTCCAAATGAATGTATTGCCAGATATCCAGTTCAGTCCAGTTGGACAAGGGGAATACCCGAATCGATTCGCCTTTATCAATTTTGCCGTTGTAGATATTCCACAATTCTGGACGCTGATTTTTGGGGTCCCAGCGATGGTTCTTGTCGCGGAAAGAATAAACGCGCTCTTTAGCGCGAGACTTTTCTTCGTCACGACGGGCGCCACCAAATGCGGCGTCAAACTGATATTTGTTTAAGGCTTGTTTCAGACCGTCAGTTTTCATGACATCGGTATGTTTTTTACTGCCGTGAGTGAACGGCCCGATGCCTTGATCAACACCTTCCTGATTAATGTGCACCAAAATATCCCAGCCCAGCTCTTTGGCCATCTGATCGCGGAACTCAATCATCTCCCGGAATTTCCAGGTGGTGTCGACATGCAACAAGGGGAAAGGCGGTTTACCAGGAAAAAACGCCTTACGCGTGAGGTGCAGCATCACAGCCGAATCTTTACCGATGGAATACAGCATCACCGGTTTTTCAAACTCAGCAGCCACTTCGCGGATGATGTGAATACTTTCAGCTTCAAGCTGTTTTAGGTGGGTTAATTTATAATCGCTCATTAAAATGTATAGTGTCGAGCCATCTGGCATCTGAAAATTATAGACACTATTTTATAGCTAAACCCTTGATGACGCTATCTGAACTGGTATGAAACAACTGCATGGCTTAGAAAACTTGGCGCAATCGCTGCGTAAACCGATTAATGCTTCGCAATTAGCGCAAGCACTACTCGACGATCTGCGGCAATGTGAGTGTGTCATTTATGGCTGTATCGATGATAATCCTTTAATCGAATTGGCGCGCCTTCAGCTTCTGCCGGATACTCTAAATTATGAAATGTTCGATCAGCGCATTGATCTTAATGTTGCCGGGACCATCCTCCGCGATGATTGTGTACCACTGACATATCGTCTAAGTGGCCAGCAGTTTGCAATTAGCGGCCGTTGCTCCATGATCGCTCGAGTTTGCGGGGTGGATTTATATTTGCACAGCAGCTACACCGGTGTTGTAGGTGATCTTGCTCGTCAGCGTTTTTCCCTGGCAGTTCCTGCCTTGGCCAAACGTATCAATGCTTTTTAAATTATGGCGATTGCCAGATTTATTTACGGTATACTAACGCGTATCGGGGGTGACCTGGCTTCGACGTGGGTAGCAAAACCTCAGGTGCATGCCGAGCACAGTACAGCTCGTAAATCCTACTGAAACAAGTATTCGCAAACGACGAAAACTACTCAGTGGCCTTAGCAGCTTAAAACCTGCACCACTTCTCTGACCAGATGTACTTATGCGTCTGGAGTCCTTTCGGGGACGCTCAGGGATCATATTACATAAGATCGCGCCAAGGCTTAGTTCGGAGCTGGAAGCGTTAAATCCAATCGAAATCGCTGTTGATCCTCTTGGCCCGACGGGTAGTCAACAGTTAAATTAAAAGTGCGGGATAAGCATGTAGAGCTTGTGGCGGAGTGCTTGCGGACGCGGGTTCAATTCCCGCCACCTCCACCAGTTAAAGATTCCAAGATGTTCGATCAAGTCCATAAAACCCACGGCCTAAAAGGCTTGTGGGTTTTTTTATGTCCAAAAGAGTCCGGTGGTTTACAAAGGAATCTTGATTTTTTTGCAGTAACATTTACAGTAACTTTTTACTGTTTTCAAACGAAAGTTACTGGGGCAGGTCGACTATACAGAACAACAGGCCGATTAGAATTCAGACATAAAAAAGCCCCTAAAAGGGGCATTTATTAAAGCTAATCAGACCTCTTGATTATCTCTACACTTGGGTGGAGACCATTTCTGGCGGGATCGACGCACAGCTTTCGCTGTTCTGTTCATACGCCGACAGGTGAATTTTACCTTTCTTATACCATTTCTACACTATTTACATGCCGGATCGACATACAAAAGGTGTCGTTTCTGCTAAAGCGCAACTTGTTAGTACAGGCACTGATTAGACACTTTTCTATTTGGCATAAAATGAGCCCACTAGATGTTGCTTTCTCCAACATCTACTAAATGCGACTTGATTTTGAAGAGATTTGTCATTGAGCTTTACGCCTGATACCCGTATCAGGCGGGTTTTACGCTTAGTGAATCTGTTAAGACCAAATAATCAATAGCTCATTTATTGAGGAATATCCCGTATATCAAAAATCCCCGGTAACTTACGTTTAAACTCGTTGGTCACTTCGTTAGAATCTTGACGAGTTTTCATGACACGGGGTGTGATCAGTAACACCAGCTCGGTTTTGATTTTGCTTCTATCGGTACCGCCAAAAATAGGGCCTAACAAGGGCAGTTTATGCAGTAAAGGGACTCCATTTTTGTTATCGGTATCTTCCTCACGAATGAGACCTCCCAGGACAATGGTTTCACCGCTTTGGACGGCAATATTGGTTTGTAATTCCCGTTTGGTAATGGATGGAGTTTGTTGTTGGATAGACGTGGCAGATGAAGCAGGAGCGACGTCGTTGACACTTTGATTAATGTCCATCAGTACCAAGCCGCTTGCATTCACGCGGGGTCTGACAATCAGATTAATACCGGTGTCCATCATCTGGACTGTCTGAACTACGCCGCCAAAATTGGAGGAAGAACCTGAAAGCGTTGGGATTGAATCACCGACTTTAATTGAGGCTTCTTGGTTATTAAGTACCATTAACGATGGTGAGGAAATAATGTTCAAATTATTATTGGCCGCGGCGGCATTCAAAACGGCGGTTATATCTTTTGATCCACTTTGAAACGCATAATTAAATCCGCCACTACCAACACTTTTGGCAATGTCGGATAAGTTGATAGGCAGTCCGCCACCGCCACCGGCTAGGTTTTTATCCCCGTCTTTTTGAAATTGCAGATACCATTCAATGCCGTATTTCATCGTATCCGTCAGTTTGACTGACAGAATAGTGACGTCAATCATGACTTGTTGCGGCAGAGTATCCAATTGATTCAGGACTTTTAAAATAGACTCATATTCCTGGGCACTGGCCATGATGACCAAAGCATTATTGTTTTCGTCCGGAATGATGCGAACATTCGCCATTTCACCATTGCCTTGGCCTGCGGCTGATCCAGAACCCGAACTTCCGAGCGAGC
>RFQK01000195.1 GCA_009925045.1 Methylococcaceae bacterium | reverse complement strand
ACCAAGACCTAAGCCCAAACCTGTGCCGCGCAAGACCGATACTCTAGCCTTAGATCCCTTGCAAAATGTCGTGGACGACGAACTGGAATTGCTTTATCAGGAAGACAGCATGGCTTTTCTGGCACCTGGTGTACAAAAAGCCGTACTCAAAAAACTCCGCAAAGGTCGTTATGGTGTGCATGCCGAAATTGACTTGCATGGTCTGAACAGCAAGGAGGCTTACCATTATCTTTTACAGTCTATTCATTTTTGTATCGAAGATGGTGCTCGTTGCATTCTGATCATTCATGGTAAAGGTTACAACTCACCTAACGCCCAACCTATCTTGAAAAATGATCTGAACTTTTGGTTAAGACAACACCAAGATGTTCTAGCTTTTTGCTCGGCGCCCGCAAGGGCTGGAGGCACGGGTGCCTTATTAGTTCTACTCAAACTAGGGGAAAAATTTGCTGATGACGAGACCTCATTCTGACTAAACCCTAGTCATCACTGGTCATAATTCAAATATCGATTGAATTTTTCGACAATTTTCCCTATCCTTTGTCCGCTAAATTTTAAACTGGCTGAGCATTGAGGTCATGCTCGGCTCTTTTTTAAATCACAACGAGAGAACAAAAATGAAAAAATCATTCGGTTTGTTAGTCGGCGCTGCATTATTGGCTCTGAGCGGTCAAGTTGCTGCGAACGAAGCAGAAGAAATTGGTGCGAAAATTTATGAGCGCGCATTCGGCCGTGGTTGCGGCGCTTGCCACGATATCGCTTCTAACCCACAATTAGCTGCTTTGATCAAAGCAGGCAAATTGCCTAAAGATCAGTTCGCTTCAGTTCTGAAAAACGGCAAAAACGGTATGCCTAAAGCAACTGCTGCGATCATGGAAGTGGGTCCAGTTAAAAAAGCAGGTTACACCGAAGATCAAGCGATCGACGCTATCTACGAATACCTGAAAAAATAATTGTTGCGCTAAGCAGCAATAAAAAAGCCGCCCTTTTGAGGCGGCTTTTTTTTGCCTGAAACAAGCCGGGCTATCCACAGAGTGTTTAGCCCGAACCGTTTTATTTAGCGCGTTTTTTGGCTGCGATGCGCATTCTCAAAGCATTCAGCTTAATAAAACCTTCCGCATCTTTTTGATTGTACGCGCCACCGTCTTCTTCAAAAGTGGCAATGTTTTCGTCGAACAAACTATTATCAGAGGCACGTCCCACGACAGTGACATTACCTTTGTACAATTTAAGACGCACTTTGCCGTTAACATTCACTTGTGAAGCATCGATCATGGTTTGCAGCATTTCGCGCTCCGGACTCCACCAGTAACCGTTATAAATCAAGGAAGCATAGCGCGGCATTAATTCATCTTTAAGATGGGCCACTTCGCGATCCAGCGTCAGAGATTCAATCGCACGATGCGCTTTTAACATCACAGTACCGGCAGGTGTTTCATAGCAACCGCGAGATTTCATACCTACATAACGGTTTTCAACGATGTCCAGACGACCAATGCCGTTCTCACCCGCTAGCTGATTTAATTTCACCATGACTTGATGCGGTGAATGGGGTTCATCATTAATCGCCACGATGTCACCGTTACGATAAGTCACTTCGATATAGCTAGGCAGATCGGGAGCATTTTCAGGTGAAACGGTCCAACGCCACATATCTTCTTCAGGCTCTGCCCAAGGGTCCTCAAGAATACGACCTTCATAGGAAATATGCAGTGAATTGGCGTCCATCGAATACGGTGAAGCCTTGCCTTTTTTCATTTCAACTGGAATGCCATGTTGATCCGCATAGGCCAACAGTTTTTGACGGGAATTCAGATCCCATTCACGCCAAGGGGCAATCACTTTAATATCAGGACGCAAGGCATAAGCACCTAGTTCAAAACGCACCTGATCATTACCTTTACCTGTTGCACCATGCGAGATTGCGTCTGCACCGGTTTCGTTAGCAATTTCGATTAATCGCTTAGCAATCAAAGGACGAGCGATCGAGGTACCAAGCAAGTATTCACCTTCATAAATAGTGTTTGCGCGAAACATCGGGAAAATGAAGTCACGGGCAAACTCTTCACGCAGGTCATCAATGTAAATTTCTTTGATACCTGCAGCGGTCGCTTTAGCCCGCGCAGGCTCGAGTTCTTCGCCCTGACCGATATCCGCGGTAAAGGTGACGACTTCGCATTGATAAACATCCTGCAACCATTTAAGAATCACAGAAGTATCCAGACCGCCTGAATAGGCCAGTACCACTTTTTTGACGTCAGACATAACGCTTATACACCTTAAAAATTGATTAACAAAACACTGATAATTATAGCGGAAAAGGGGTCAATACGGCGACGATGCGCTCAATCGCCCCCTGATTAGCCGCTAAAAACGCGCTGGCTTTTGCCGCTAAACGCTGACGCAATTCTGGATCCGCTGCCAATGCCAACACCGCATCGGCTACAGCAGCAGCATCCTGACATTGTCTGGCGGCCTGATGCGCCAGCATTTGCTCCGCTATCAACTGAAAATTAAACATGATAGGTCCAAACAATACTGGCACCCCGGCCGCGGCGGGCTCCAGCACGTTATGCCCGCCTACATCGACCAGACTGCCACCGACAAAGGCTACATCAGCGGCAGCCAACAACATTTTTAATTCACCCATACTATCAGCGAGATAGACATCACAGTCTTGAGTAACAGTGGTTTGTTCACTGCGCATCACGACCCGCAAACCTTGTTTTTCGCAGCCAATTTTTACCGCAGCAAAACGCTCCGGATGACGGGGGGCAATCACCACTAACAGCTGCGGTATCTGCGCTTTAAGCCGCGGATAATGAGCCAAAAGCTGAGCTTCTTCACCCTGATGGGTACTGGCAATTATCCAAACAAAACGCTGTCCCCATTGCTGT
Source organism: Methylococcaceae bacterium (assembly GCA_009925045.1). Taxonomy (GTDB): domain Bacteria; phylum Pseudomonadota; class Gammaproteobacteria; order Methylococcales; family Methylomonadaceae; genus Methylomonas. Next base: position 314 of record RFQK01000195.1, on the reverse strand, counting down.
TTAAGCTGTTTACCCTCTGCCAACACCTCTGGGGCAATAGTGATATCAAATTTGATATTACCCAGTACGGCTAATTGCGTATCGGACGCGCCAATCGAGAGAAATTGATTTTTATCCGCTTCAGTCTGGGTCGCGATCAGTTTAATCTGAGCTAAGGCCGGTTTTACGAGTGCAGGAATTTTACGATAGGCACGAGCAGAACGAGCTGACAGCCGGGCATTGATTACATACAAGGGAATCGCTTGCTGACCCAGAGCGGCAAACAAATTGGGCCAGATTTCTTTTTCCAGAAACACCGCCAACTTGGGCCGAAA
>RFQK01000194.1 GCA_009925045.1 Methylococcaceae bacterium | reverse complement strand
AGCCGGCTTAAGCCGGCTTTTTAATAGATGCCTATGTATTTGCATGGTACCAAAAAAACCATTATTCCTCGTGTCATTCCTGCTCAGGTCAAACTTGAGGGAATAGATCCCGTTCTGCAAAACATTCTCAGCAGTCGTGGTATTCATCAGGCAGAAGACTTAGATCGGGGCCTGGCTAAACTACCGTCACCTTGGTTGTTATCCGGCATGCAAACCCTGGTGGAACAACTATACGCTGCACTTAAACATCAAAAACATATTTGTATCGTGGCCGATTTTGATGCTGACGGTGCCACTAGTTGTGCGGTTGCTTATCGAGGTTTGCAATTATTGGGTGCAAGATCATTGAGTTTTGTCGTGCCCAATCGCTTTGAATATGGTTATGGCTTAACGCCCGAAATTGTTGAACTTGTGAGTCAACAGGGCGCTGATGTGATTGTGACGGTTGATAACGGCATTTCGAGTGTCGAAGGTGTTTATGCGGCCAAACAAAAAGCTATTAAAGTCCTGATTACAGATCATCACTTGCCTGGCAGTGTGCTGCCCGATGCGGATGCTATTGTTAATCCCAATTTACCCGATGACGCTTTCCCCAGTAAGCATATTGCCGGAGTGGGTGTGATTTTTTATGTATTAATGGCATTAAGAATCAGATTGAGAGAATTGAATTGGTTTCAAACTGCCGCAATCCCTGAGCCTAATCTGGCACAGTTACTAGATTATGTGGCCCTTGGCACGGTGGCCGATGTGGTGGTTCTGGATGCAGTTAATCGTATTTTCGTGCATCAAGGCTTATTGCGGATTCGTTCTGGACATGGACATCCCGGAATACACGCTTTAATTGATATTGCAGGTCGGCAAGCAGCGAATCTGCAAGCGGGTGATCTTGGTTTTGCTATTGCGCCGCGACTTAATGCGGCCGGACGTATGCAAGATATGTCCATTGGTATTCAGTGCCTTTTATCTGATGATACTCAAGTGGCGAAACAATTGTCTGAGCGCTTGGACAATTTGAATAAAGATCGTCGTGAAATCGAGGGTCAAATGAAGCTAGAGGCAATGGCCTTATTATCAGAAATGAACGCCCTGGATGACAAGCAAGTTTCGGCAGGAGTGTGTTTGTTTGACGAAGGCTGGCATCAGGGTGTCATCGGGATTCTGGCGTCCCGAATCAAAGACCGATTACATAGGCCGGTAATCGCCTTTGCACCGGGCGATGCCGGTGAGATCAAGGGATCGGCGCGCTCAATCCCCGGGGTACATATTCGGGATGTCTTAAGCGAAATCGCAGCTGAACATCCGGAAATATTGCACAAATTCGGCGGACACGCTATGGCCGCAGGTCTGACCATCAAACGTCATGATTATCCACAATTTGTTTTAGTCTTTTCGGCAGTGGTTGCCAGCAAAATGTCAGAGATGGATTTGCAGCAAACCATTCTCACGGATGGTCAGCTTGATGACATGCATTTAAATCAAGCCTTCGCTGAACAATTACAATCGACAGCTACTTGGGGTCAAGGGTTTCCGGAGCCATTATTCGACGGTGTTTTTGATGTTATTCAATGTCGAATTGTCGGGCAACAACATTTAAAATTTGTCCTGAGACATGCCTTTAGTTCGCAACTACTAGATGCTATCGGTTTTTTTGCCGAACACGCTGACAAATGGTTGGGTTGTCGAAAAATACGGGCTGTGTATAAATTAGATGTGAATGAATTTCGTCAGCAGCGCAGTTTGCAACTTCAGCTCGAATACGCTGAGCGCATGGACTAATCAAACAATATGGTGAATAGGTTTTTAGATTTCATTGAAAAACATTTATTTTTAAGCCTGATCATAGTGGCTGGTTTGCGGCTGTTGTTTTTAGCCGCCAGCGATTTTGATCTTTTGGGCGACGAAAGTTATTACTGGGACTGGTCCCGACATCCAGACATCTGTTATTACAGCAAGCCGCCTATGGTCGCTTGGTTGATAGGTCTAGTGACATTTTTGTTTGGCGATAGCGCATTTGTGGTTCGATTACCTGCTGTCATTTTGGGTAGTATTTTCCTGTATTACTTCCATGCCACTACCCAGTTCTATTACGGATCAAGAAATGCTGCGCTGGCATTACTATTGATTTTGGCAACGCCAATCAATTTATTGGCCAATTTCTTAATGACCATTGATCCGCCGCTCTATTGTTTTTGGATCATGTCGCTTTTCTATCTGAGTCGTGCCATCTTTGCTTCTGATCAAAGCGCTTGGTTGAAAGCCGGTTTGGCAACTGCAGCAGCCTTAATGTCAAAACAAGTGGCACTGTTACTTCCTGGGTTGGCGCTTGTTTTTATTCTCCTGTCACCGGGCTATCGGCATCTTATCTACCGCTTTTTCACTCAGTATTCGGTCCCCGTCATTTTGGCCGCGGGGCTTATTGTGTTCTGGAACAGCCAGCATGCGTGGATTATGTTTGGTCATAGTCAGGAGCACTTTGTAGAACACACGGGTGAAACATGGCTTAAGCACTTGCAACATGCTCGAGATTTTTGGTTTTATCAATTGCTGTTAATGACTCCACCGGTGTTTGTCCTGGTGCTTGTGACAGCGATTGCGATGTTATTTGGATTTAAGCAGTTGAATGCAGAACAACGTTTTTTATGGCTCACCGGTCCCAGTTTGTTGTTAGGCATTTTGGTTGCTAGTTTTATGCGAAAAATGCAAGGTAACTGGCCTATGCCATTTTATTTTACTGCCCTGATTTTGCTAGTTGGTCGTTGGTCCTTTGACGACTGGCCCAGAGTGTGGAAGTGGATTTTAGGTTTAGGCTTTTCTTTAGTGCTGGTCACGAGTTTTCTGCCGCCTTTAATAGGGGTATCGGGTTTAAAGGGTAGCCAATGGGATCCTACGCATCGCTTTAAAAGCTGGCAGCCCATTGCTGAACAAGTGGATGTTATTCGACAAACTGTTCAGACTGATTTGCCGAACACCTTTGTGGTTACTCTGGGACATCGGAATCTAGCCAGTCAGTTGGCTTTTTATTTGCACGATCATCCGGCTGTATTTCGCTATGAACCGAGTGGCCAAGTCCTGTCCCAATATGAAGTATGGGGCGGGCCAACACAACGTATTGGACAAAGTGCATTTTTGATTGGAGAACTGACGGAATCTGAATTGCCTGAAGAGTTGAAAAAAGCCTTCAATTCGGTACGCCTGATCGGTCAAGTGAACGACCCTAACCGGAAAAATGCGGTTTTTTCCATATTTTTTGCCG
>RFQK01000193.1 GCA_009925045.1 Methylococcaceae bacterium | reverse complement strand
CTTGTTGAGCTTTATCTTTTTGCAGCGCCGCAACGACCTGAGCTTTTACTTCAGCGAGTGGTTTGGTTGTTGCTGGCTGATGCGCCTGCATACGAATGACCACTAAACGCTCATTACCAATTTCAATCGGCTCACTATTATTACCTTTGAGAACATCTTCAGAGAAAGCCGCCAGACGTACTTTCTCTTCAGACGCTATCCCCTGACCTTGAGTTCGGGTAAATAAAGGGGTTTTAGCGATTTCACTTTCAACCACCTGTGCGGCAGACTCAAGACTATCGGCATGTTCATAACTGACTTGGGCGAGCTTTTCACCTAAAGCAGTAAACTGACTTTCCGCCTGAGCTTTTTGATAGGCTTTGCTTAACTCAGCTTTAACCGCTTCAAACGGTTTTTCATCACCAGCCGTTAATTCAGTCACTTTAATTAAGTGATAGCCAAACGCCGACTTAACCGGTTCGGACACTTCACCGAGTTTTAATTTCGCCGCAACTTCCTCAAAAGATTTTTCCATCACACCGACATTGAACAATCCTAAATCACCGCCTTTTTTAGCAGTCAATTTATCATCGGAAAGTTCAGCAGCCAGAGCAGCGAAATCTTTATGTTGTAGCGCCTGTTTGGCTTGCTGGGCTTTTTGCAATGCTTGTTGATCAGCAGACGTATCTTTCGTAAACGCAAACAAAATATGGCTGATGCGACGACGCTCTTTACTACTGAATTGCGCTTTTTGTTCTTGGTAATAGGCTTTTAACTGTTCTTCGGTCGGCTTAACCTGAGCAGCCAGCTTATCTAAAGACAATTCCACATACTGAACACTGACTTGTTCATCGGTTTGAAAGGCGTCTTGATGTTGCTGAAAATAGCTATTGATTTCTTCATCAGTCACAGACTGAGATGAAGTGGTGACGGGAATTGTCACATATTCAAGATCACGTTTTTGATTTTGAATTTTAAAGAAATTGCTTACCTGGACAGGCGTTACAAAAGCAGTATCGGTAATAGTCTTTTGAAATTGCTCCATCACCAGCGCCTTTTTAATACGCGCTACAAATTCATCAGAGCTCATATTCTGGGAGGCTAACAAGCTTTGGTACTGAGTTTTATCAAACTGGCCATCTTTTTGAAAATATTCCAGACCTTGAATAAAATCTCTTGCCACACTGTCACTGACTATAAGTTTTTCAGCTTGAACGTGCTGCAGCAGTACCTCATCGCTGACCAGTTTTTGTATGGCTTGTTTTTTGATGGTTTCCTCATCAAATTTCATACCAGCAAGGTTTTGGGCAAACTGTTGATAGGCTTGTGTCACATCACGTTGGAAGAATTCTTTATCACCTACACTTACAACCGGTGATTCTTTGCCACCCCCCAAGTAGTTCTGTATTCCCCACAAGCCAAACAGAACGCAAATAAATACTAAAATGATAGATGCGAATAAACCCTGCACCTTTTCTCTGATCTCTAATAGCATATTCCTGCCCTTAAACAGAATGAACCTGAAGTTTCAGGTGACAAATCAAACAGCAAAAAAAAACCTCGAACCATTCGGCCCGAGGTTTCTGTTTTGGCGGAGCGGACGGGGCTCGAACCCGCGACCCCCGGCGTGACAGGCCGGTATTCTGACCAACTGAACTACCGCTCCTAAGTCTGGTGGGTGCTGAGGGGTTCGAACCCCCGACCCTCGCCTTGTAAGGGCGATGCTCTCCCAGCTGAGCTAAGCACCCGACTAAAGAAACACTAGTTTACAGCATCTTTTAAAGATTTACCAGCTTTAAATGAAGGAATTTTTGCAGCCTTAATGGTGATCTCTTGACCAGTTTGTGGATTGCGGCCTTTTCGCTCTGCTCTTCCTTTAACTTCAAAAGTACCAAAACCAACCAAAGCCACAGATTCACCGGCTTTTAATGCACCTTCAACAGCTTTGATGAAACCATCCAGTGCTCTACCTGCATCAGCTTTAGTTAACTGCGAAGAGCTGGCAATCGCGTCAATGAGTTCCGATTTATTCATTTAATTCCCCTAAGTATTGTCGTGTTAATTATTGTTAGCTTCTAAACTACCATTTTTACTAAAACCAGTTGCAAAACCGATTCTGAGTTCCCTTAATCTCAAGGGGCGTCGCATTTATAACAATCGCCCCCAATCCCTGTCAAGCCGGAAGCCTTTGACAAAGCACAAAAACAACAATTTTTCGCTTAGTGAGCCACTATCGTAACGGATGAGGCTTCTGCCTTAGCGGCAGCGGCGTCCTTACTCTCATTGATCACTAATGGACTTGGCATAAATTGCAAGGCAATCTCCAACACCTCATCGATCCATTTTACCGTTTTGATAGTGAGGTTCTGCTTCACGTTCTCAGGTATTTCGGCCAAGTCTTTTTCATTTTCAGCCGGAATCACTACCGTTGTAATCCCACCGCGATGAGCGGCCAACAGCTTTTCTTTAAGGCCGCCAATCGCTAAGACCTGACCTCGCAAAGTAATTTCCCCCGTCATCGCAACAGTCGATTTAACCGGAATCTTCGTCAGCGCCGACACAATAGCCGTACACATACCAATGCCTGCGCTGGGACCATCTTTAGGTGTGGCTCCCGCAATAAATCTTTTACAACCTTACGGCAGATTTTAGAGATTTCTCGTTCAAGGCTTCTAACTCCCGCTTCACGGGTGTAATAGCGAATGACCGAGAGAATGGCTGACTCATCGATGACTAACTCCGATACCGCAAGACCATTATTTTTTATTTGTTTAGGAATTAAAAAACGCATCGCGATATTGAGCTTTTCATCTTCTGTATACCCAGAAAGACGAATCACTTCCATCCTGTCCATCAAGGCCTGAGGAATATTCATGGTGTTGGCCGTCGCCACGAACATAACGTCAGACAGATCAAAATCAACTTCCAAATAATGATCAGCAAAGGCATGGTTCTGCTCAGGATCTAAAACCTCAAGCAAGGCTGACGCCGGATCACCACGGAAATCGGCGGCCATTTTGTCAATTTCGTCCAGCAAGAACATGGGATTGCGGGTCTTAATCTTAGCCAGATTTTGCAAGATTCTGCCCGGCATAGAACCAATGTAAGTACGGCGATGACCGCGGATTTCAGCCTCATCACGCACACCACCTAAAGCCATACGCACATATTTACGGTTAGTGGCACGGGCAATCGATTGGCCTAAAGAAGTTTTACCAACCCCCGGAGGACCAACCAAGCAAAGAATAGGACCTTTTTGCTGTTCAACCAAACTCTGAACTGCAAGATACT